>JAHIOG010000539.1 GCA_018895675.1 bacterium | reverse complement strand
TTTTTTGCAAACATCGACGTCTTTGCAATTTGGAAAATATTCCTTTTCAGCATTGCTTTGGGAATTATATTGGATAAAAAAACATTAAAACCATTTTGGATCATTACGATCATCTGGTTAATATACGCTGTTGCAGCAGCATTACTAGCCGGACTTGTAAAAATTTAAAGCAGGAAAAGTACTATGCGAAAATCCTGGATTGTTACATTACTTATAATCACAACCACCGCCTTTGGCGCAGAGAAATTAAACCTGCGGGACTGTATCAATATCGCTCTGAAAAAAAATCCCGGCATTATGATTGCCTCCAAGCAGGTAAACGCCTATAAATCGGGAGTACGAGGGTCTTACGGATCGATTCTGCCATACGTAAGTTTAGGCGCCCGAAGCAACCGGTCTAAACAGGGTCCGTCTGAATACATCGCCTACGGAACCTCCTTTATAACACCTGATACAACCACCTTTTATCATTCCGCAGGTGTTACCTATAATCAAAATATCTTTGACGGTGGCAAATGGTGGAACAACATCCATCTGGCAAAAAACAGTCTGATTACCGCCATATACGATCAAAACCTGACACGCCAAGGCGTCATTGCTAATGTTACTGAGAAATTTTATAATGTTTTAAAAGCTAAAGAACTATTAAACGTATACAAAGTATCCCTGAAAAACAGTCAGGAGCAGCTGGTCAAAACGGAAGAGATGTACAAAATCGGTCAGGTTGCCAAAAAAGACCTTTTTAAAGCACAGGTCAGCGAAGGCAACGACCGCCTGAATGTTATTCGTCAACGTTCAATGATCCTGTTGGCAATATCGGATTTGAATATCGCTATAGGACAATCACTGAACACATCGATTGAAATTTACGAAGAAGAATACAAAACCCCCGTATACGTCGAGAAAGAAGCTGCCATCAATAAAGCCATTACCAGTAACCAGGAGTACAATTCCCTGATTGCTCAGAAAACCTCTGCTTTTCTACAGTATAAAATCGCCCGGGGCGACCGTTTCCCGACCCTCAGTTCCACTTTCTCATACTATCGTGGCGGACCCGAGCTATCACGCACATACAAAGAATTCGATAAATGGTGGAACACCGACCTGACCTTTAATCTCAGCTTTCCCCTGTTTGACGGCTTTCGCCGGAAAACAAACATTCAACAAAAACTTTTGAATTTCAACATTTATGAAGACCGCATCGAACAAAAGAAAATAGAGATTGCGAGCCAGGTAGAAAATCTGATCCTGACCCTGGACACTTATCGTGAAATGATCGCTATTAATGAACTGAATATCGAATCCGCCAAGGAAGACCTGCGCCTGGCGCAGGAAATGTATCGTCTCAATTCGGCAACCCTTCTCGAAATTCTGGACGCTCAGGTGACATTAACCCGCGCGCAGGGCAATTTAATCACCACTAAATACGATGCAAAAATCGCCGAAACACAACTGGCGCTGGTTATGGGAACACTTTAATAGAAACCGGAAAATAAATGAAGAAAAAAAACAAACGTAAAATCATTATTCTGATCGTCCTGACGGTTGTAATCGGGGTGGTCATCATCGCAAATCAAAAGAAAAGTAAGGTTAAACCAATTGCCGTTCAAACCGCCAGGGTTAAACGGGAAAAAATCGTTCAGACCGTTAACGCTTCGGGATCATTAACCCCTAAAACTCAAGTCAAGATCAGTGCCAATGTCGCTGCCCGCATTATGAATATCACCGTAGAACTGGGCGATACCGTTAAGCAAGGCGAGCTGTTAGTGGAATTGGATAAAACCCAGTATGAAGCCGCTCATGAACGTGCCATGTCTGTTGTTCAATCCGGTAAAGCCAATAAAAAGAAAGTATCCAGCGAACTGAAGCGCATGCGGGAACTCTACAAAAACAATCTCACCTCCGAAGCTGACCTTGAAGCCACAATAGCTCAAACTGAAATCGCCGAAAGCCAGGTTGTTCAGGCAAAAGCTGCTTTGAAACAGGCGACAGATGATCTGAACAAAACCCGGATCCAGGCTCCCATTAGCGGCGTTGTTACCAGTATTAATAAAGAGGTCGGTGAAATCGCTCTCGGATCTGTTTTTCAGGAAGACGTCATTCTGGTTATTTCCGACATGTCCAGGATGGAGGTAAAGGCAGAAGTGGATGAAACCGATGTGGTTAACGTCAGTATTGGCGATACGACCCTGATCGAGATCGACGCTATTCCCGATACCACTTACAAAGGCATCGTGTCGGAGATTGCTCACAGCGCCACTACCCGCGGACTGGGCACTCAGGAACAGGTTACTAATTTTGAGATCGAGGTTTCTGTTATCGGACAGGATGCTCGTTTCCGTCCCGGTATGTCGGCTACCGTGGATATCATCACCGATATTGGAGACAGCGCAATCGTAGTCCCCATTCAATCTCTTACCGTTCGGCAGCCGTTGCCGGCGGATTCTGCCGAAGCGTATGTTGCAGCACAAGCTCTGCAAGAATCGGTCAATTCCGGTAATTCGAAATTAAAATCTGTGGATGTGGTCTTTGTAGTCAATGTCGCAGAGAATGAACAGCCTCGAACTGGCTCTCAATCTCTATTTTCTTTTGAAAAACTATTTAAAAAGAAGACCTACCATACCGCGGAGCAGCGTGTTGTCAAGGTTGGCATCAGCAGCGATACCCAGTTCGAGATCATCAGCGGTCTCGACGTGGATGAAGAGATTGTTACCGGAAGTTATAAAGCCATCAGCAAAGAGCTGAAACACGGCAGTTCATTGAAAATAACGAATAGCAATAAAGAAAAGGAGAAAGAAAAATGAAACGCTTATTTGTAATAATAATGGTTTTGTTTGTCTTCGGGCTGGTCGTCAATGCCCAGGAAAAATTTGATAACGCAGAAAAAGAACTGGAAACCATCACAGATTCGGTCGCCATCGAAGAAGATACTAACGAACAGATCATGGATAATGATAAAGAAAGCACAAAAATCGAAGTTGACAAGGATTGGGATGACTGGGATGAAGACTGGGATGACTGGCGCAAACATCGTAAAGAAGAATGGAAAAGCAGCAAAAAACGCGGCTATTTCCGCGGCGGCGCCGGCGGCTGGGATTATTACATGTTGGAATTGAAGGCTAATGCTTTCAATGATAAGCTGGCGGAAATTGGTCTATCTTCTTTCGATGAAAATATATTTCTGTCCGGCGGTGGCGGCTGGGGCTATGTCGGTCGCGGTATCCGTATCGGTGGAATCGGTGCCGGTGGCAGAGTAATCTCAACGGGAACGCCTTTCGGAGGAAACGACACCAAAGAGGTTGTATTGCGCATGGGATTTGGCGGTTTTATTATTGAAAAGGTGTTTCATCCTTTCAACAGAAGTGAAATATATCTGGGCACGATGATCGGTGGAGGAAATGTGAACATTGAATTTTCTCAGTGGTCTGAAAACACTACCTGGGATCACCTCTGGAGCGGATATGATTCCACCTATACGGATGGTTTCAGAACCTACCAAAACAGTATCCACACCAATTATTTTATGCTATTACCTACAATAGGTATCCGGTACAACATTTTCCGCTGGGCGGCTGTTGGTCTGAACGTTGGCTATTTATATACACACAAAAGTCAGGATGGTTGGAAAATGGAAGGACGTACCATCACAGGTATACCGGAAATTGATTTTTCAAATGTTATTTGTCGCTTTAACATCTATTTTGGTGGCTGATGCAAACACTTATTAATCTCAAAGATATTGTTAAAACATATCAGATCGGAACTGTTGAGGTTCAGGCCCTGCGGGGTGTGGACATCCTGATCCATTCAAATGAATATATCTCAATCATGGGACCTTCCGGTTCGGGTAAATCCACACTGATGAACATCATCGGCTGTCTCGATACACCCACCTCCGGCGTCTATGAATTAGAAGGCGAACTGGTACACACAATGGATGATAACAAACTGGCGGAAGTCCGCAATCGCAAGGTCGGCTTCGTGTTCCAGACATTTAACCTTCTGCCCCGCGCCACGGCGCTTCACAATGTGGAGTTACCTCTGATCTATAGTGGAATCAGCGCAGCCAAACGTAAAGTCATTGCAGAAGACGCCATAGAAAAAGTAGGTCTGACGGATCGCATGCACCATCGACCCAGCGAACTTTCCGGCGGTCAGTGTCAGCGAGTCGCCATAGCCCGGGCGCTGGTCAACAATCCTTCGCTGATCCTGGCTGATGAGCCTACCGGAAACCTCGATTCCACAACAGGTAAAGAGATCATGGCAATTTTCGATGATCTGCACAACGCGGGAAACACCATTATCCTGATCACTCATGAAAAGATAGTGGCGGATCATGCCGACCGGATTGTCCATATTCTGGATGGTCATATTGCGGAAGATATACAGGTGAAAAACAATTGATCTCCTTTATAATCAGCCTCCGTGAAAATATTCTGATCGCCCTGCGCGCATTGGCTCAGAACAAGATGCGCGCAATATTAACGACTCTCGGCATTGTCATTGGCGTTCTTACGGTGGTTTCCGTCGCCTCGATCATCTCCGGATTAAATACAGGATTCGCCAGCCAGATATCCGCTCTGGGCAGCAATACTCTTTACGTCCACAAGTATCCCTGGATCATTAAGGACGACTTTTTTAAATATCGCAACCGCCCGGACATCACCATGAAAGACGCCGAATATCTTAAGGAACACTCAAGGCTCGCCGAGGCAATCTCCGCAGCATCGGGAACCTTTCGGGATATTAAATATCGTAACAATTCCCTGACCGGCATCGGCGTATCCGGCGTCACTATGGAAACCGAGATCATCGAAGGATTCAGCATCGCTGATGGGCGCTACTTCACCCAGATTGAGATCGATCATAATAAAAACAATATTGTCATTGGCAATGAAATCAAAGAAAAATTATTTAATAATAAAAATCCTCTGGGTGAACGAATCAAAGTTGGTGATTTCTCATATACCGTCATCGGGGTGATGGAAAAACGGGGCAGCATCCTGGGGCATAATCTCGACTCAGAGGTCTATGTTCCACTGGGCACGATCTTCAAGAATTTCGGTTTTCACCGCAGCATCCGCATTCTGATCAAAGTCCCGTCACCCGAAATGATCGAGCAGGTCAAAGATGAGATCCACTTCCTGATGCGGGTATCCCGGAAACTGAAACCCCAGGAAGAGGATAACTTTTCCATCAATCAGCAGGAAATGCTGACCAACATGTACAAACAGTTGACAAACGGACTGTACATCGCGGCATTCGGCATCGGCGCCCTCTCCCTCATAGTAGGCGGAATCGGCATCATGAACATTATGCTGGTTTCGGTCGCAGAACGCCGCAAAGAGATCGGTATTCGCAAAGCCCTGGGCGCCAAACAGCGGGTCATTACGTTTCAGTTCATTATAGAATCCATCATCATCTGCAGCATGGGCGGCATTATTGCCATTTTCCTCAGTTTTCTGATGTCCCTGGTGATCGATAAAGTTACTCCGTTCCCTTCCAATGTGCCGATCTGGTCGGTACTCATGGGGCTTGGATTCTCATCTTTGGTGGGGCTCTTTTTTGGCATATATCCCGCCCGGCGCGCCGCCAAACTGGACCCTATTGAATGTCTGAGATACGAATAACAGGGAATTATGAATTTCGACGAAGGTTTAAAACTCGCCTGGCAAACCGTAATATCCAATAAATTACGGACTTTTCTGACAACCCTCGGTATCGTTATCGGCGTTATGTCCGTGATCGGCATGATGTCCATTATTAATGCCCTGGAACGACACATGATCAACGCCCTCTCTGCTGTAGGCGGCGACATTTTCTGGGTGCAGAAATACCCGGCAGTGCAAATGGGGCACCTACCCAGGGAAATCCGCATGCGTAAGGACCTGACGTTCAAACACGCGGAAGCAATCCGTAAACGCGCAACTTATATCGAAGCCGTTTCCGGTGAAAGCGTTACGTACGGCAAACAAATCAAATACCAGGACGAAGCAACGAATCCTAATATTCTGGTTTATGGCGGCGATGAACACTGGGCGGAGGTCAACGGGCGCTATATTTCCGAAGGTCGTTTCTTCACCAGTGAAGAGATTTACCGCAAGGAGTATGTCATTATCCTGGGAAACGATATCGTGGAAAAGCTATTTCCTTTTACTTATCCCATAGACGAATATATCAAGATCGACGGCATCCGCTTCAAAGTAATCGGGTTAATCGAACCACAGGGCAAGTTTTTAGGCGGCAGTCGCGATAACCTGGTTACCACTCCCTATACCACCTTTATAAAAGCCTTCGGTCAAAAGCGTTCCATCGCGATTGGCGTGAAAGCCCGCAGAGGACAGATGGCGGAAGCCATGGATCAGATCACCGGCATTCTGCGCGTAGCCCGGAAGGTTCCTCCCGGTCAGCCAAACGACTTTGAAGTGATTACCCAGGATTCCATCATGGACACCCTGAAAAACCTGACCGGTTTTGTCTTTATCGCCGCGGTGGTGATATGCGGAATATCCCTGCTTGTGGGCGGGATCGGCATCATGAATATAATGCTGGTGGCGGTCACGGAACGAACAAGGGAGATCGGTATCCGTAAAGCTGTAGGCGCTAAGAAACGCCATATCCTGAACCAGTTCCTCACCGAATCAATCGGCATCTGTCTATTCGGCGGATTGATCGGGGTGATACTCGGCGT
>JAHIOG010000538.1 GCA_018895675.1 bacterium | reverse complement strand
GTGGAAAAATGAAGCATTCGACTTATCGTAATAGTTACACAAAAATATCAAATCTGATATATAGTGAATTAATGAGGAGTCCATAATGACCTTTTTAGAAAAGATCAGTCATCATTTATCCTCTTTTGTTGTTGAAAAAGAAAAATCTCTCTACGATTTATTTCATACTCTGGGTTATGAGCCTCAATATGATGATTTTACATATAAAAAATCCAATTGGACAGAATCTCAGCGAGAGTTAATCGATAAAATCACTTTGGTTTCTACGAGCGGGGAATTCTATGTGTTCTGGGTACGGATGAAGCGGGTGAACCTTATTCGGACTGCAGAGAGAACCATTATCCATAAATTGACCAGCGAATTCCCCTATAATATGATCATCTTTTCCAATCTCTCCGATACGGAATGGGACTTTGTCAATGTAAAACTGGCGGTGGATAAGGTTTCAGATGAAAATAAAGAACCTAAGAAACGACAAATATTCCGCAGAATCCGAATATCAGAATCAGAACGATTGCGAACTGCAACCGAAAGAATCTCGAAGATCAAAGTTCCGGAAGAGAGCATATCCGAACTTGAACTGCAAAAAAATCATGATGAGGCTTTTGACGTTGAGCGGGTCACAGAAGCTTTCTTCGATCAATTCAGAGTTGTCTTTGAACGGTTTAAATCTCATCTGGTTGATTTGACCGGTGATAGTAAGTGGGCGCATGATTATACGTTGCGCTTTATGAACCGGCTGATCTACATTTACTTCATCCAGAAGAAACGCTGGCTGGGTAACGATACGGAATTTGTGAAACAATACTGGGAAATTTACCAAAAATCCAATCAACCAGCAGATACTTTTGTGAGTAAATGGCTGAATGTACTTTTCTTTGAAGCCTTTAATAAAAGGTTCTCACATCCTTCATGGTTACCAAAAGAATATCAGTCTGTTCTCCAAATGGCGCCCTATCTGAATGGCGGTCTGTTTAAGGAAATACCGGAACTTGATGGAGTGTATTCAATTCAGGTATCAGATAGTATATTTGCAGATGTCTTTAATTTCCTGCAGAGTTTCAATTTTACGATTACTGAAGATTCGCCGTTGGAGATTGAAGTCGCCGTCGATCCTGAAATGATCGGTAAGATTTATGAAACCATGACATTCGTGGAAGGTGATATAAATAAAGCCCATGATAACGGCATTGTCTATACTCCCCGTATTGAAATTACTTTGATGTGTCGTCTGGCGCTGGTAAGGCGATTTATCAATGAATTCGGTGATAAGTATCGCAATCAATTCTATCGTTTGTTGTTTGCTATCTCCGATGAAGATAAAATCAACGCAGATAAGGAAATCTCAAATGTTAACCTGTGGCCACACATTGACCAATTTATCCGAAATCTGACGGTTATCGACCCGGCGGTCGGTTCTGGGTCATTCCTGGTGGGTATGCTTGGTATATTAACCGATCTGAGTCGCCGGGCAAATGCTCAGCTGGGTACGCACGAAGACGATTTTGCGATTAAAAAACGGATTATAGGCCAATCGCTCTATGGCGTGGATGTTATGGACTGGGCAGTGCATGTCTGTGAATTGCGACTATGGCTGCAATTAGTCGTTGAGACGGAACTAAAACCCGAACAACTGACGCTTGAACCGCTATTACCCAATCTCAGTTTCAAAATCCGCTGCGGAGATTCGCTGGTACAGGAGGTTGGTAATATAAATATGTCACATCTGAAACTGGCTGATTTATCAGGTCCATTAAAAGGCAAACTCACCCGTTTTAAAGGCGAGAAACTGAAGTTCTACAATAATGAACCGGATCGCCAATATAAGACTGAACGCCAGATCGAACGAGAGGAGCTGAAAATATTCAAAGAGATTCTAAGCGAGCAGATTAAAAAAATTACTGATAACATCAGAAGCATTAACCTGTCGATTCAGCAAACCGGCACCCAAACTTCACTCCTGGGTGATGAACCCGCCAAACAATCGGATATGTTAAAACTGGGGTATGAACAGCAATTAACCGAACTAAACCGTAACCGGGAACGGCTGGTCAGCGCATACCATGAATTGAAGGATAAAACCGACATTCCCTTTGTCTGGGAGGTATCTTTTGTAGAGATATTTGAAAGCGATAAGCGGGGATTTGATATTGTTGTCGGCAATCCACCTTATGTCCGACAAGAGCTGATTGCCAATCCCTATCAGAAAGCCGAAGATTTCTCTGATGATGAATGGCGAATTGCCAAGCGAATGTACAAAGACAAACTGATGCGGTCAATCTACCTGGCATTTCCCGATTTTTTCCGCTATAATGATAAAACAGGTAAAGTCACCCGAAAACTGGATGCTAAAAATGATCTCTATGTCTATTTCTATATTCATGGCTTATCACTCCTGAATCCACAAGGCAGCTTTAGCTTTGTGACATCCAACAGCTGGCTGGATGTAGGCTATGGCAGAGACTTGCAGGAATTTTTGCTGGCAAATTGCCCGATTCATCTGATTATGGATAACCGGGTCAAGCGGACCTTTAAAAATGCAGATGTCAACTCTGTTATTTGTGTTTTTGGAGCACCGGTTGGCAAGCATAAAGATAAACTT
>JAHIOG010000055.1 GCA_018895675.1 bacterium | reverse complement strand
TATCGATATATATCGAGCATCCAGGATTTACAGGAAACATTGTATCGGATAAATATTTTTTTATTTCTCTCAATCGGTTATGATCAATTTCTTCCCCATTAATATTTTCAATTTCCAATTTGCTCAAAGTTTTAACTGTATTTGAATACTCAAGCGTCACCTGACCATCAATTTCATATTGCTTTTCTACAAGCACATCACAACTATGATTATTAAAAAAATCTGGAATATATAATCCGGTTTTTAGTAATATTTTTTTAACATTGAATTGACAAATGATGAAATTCCCGGGACTGACATTTAATTCTGCCATCAACTTCTTCGATAAGTAGATCACGCCGCGATTTCTAAATACAACGGGTAAATTATCAATACTATGAATTGACACAGTAACTGACATTTTTTCATTTTCCATGATAGCCAAGACGCTCTATTTCCTGATTTATCGCATCATTATTGTGTTTTTCTTTGGTTTCTTTAATTAAGTCCTGCAATTCACTTGAAACTTCGGTTTCTTTGGGAAGGTCAACTAAATTGCGACAGTATTTCAAAGCAAGCAATGTTTGATAATGATATATCTGATCATCACGGTTTGTTTTGAAATTATTTATCGCCTGTTGTAATGATTCCTGAGTAACGATAATACTGCCATTTTCACTATATTGGGGATTAGCTGAACACTCGGCGAAAAAAACCGCATCTCTTACAATTTGTTCAATCTCACTTCCGGAATATCCTTCAATAGTTCTGCTAATTTCACTAAAATCTATATCCTCAGGATATTCAAAGTTCTCGACAATTCCTCTTCCCATTGCTTTAAATATATCATTTCGGCTCTCTACTGTATAAGGCAAAAGAACCGGGAAAATACGATCAAAACGCCTGATCATTGCCGCATCCATAACATCAGGACGATTAGTAGCACAAATCCACAATATTTTCCCCCGATTTTCATTGCTCCCCATTTCCTCTAATACTTTACCAAACATCGAAGCGCTTACCCGCGAACCCCCGTCTCCGCCTGAACTTGTTACACGACCACCAATTGCCTGATCTATCTCATCAATAAATACTACCACCGGCGCCATATCCTTTAGCATACGAAATACTTTATCTAAATTTCGCTCCGATTCACCAACCCATTTACTTTTGATACTCCCCATTTTTACCATATTGATTTCTGCCTGTTTAGCAAGCGCTTCAGCAATAATCGTTTTACCGGTACCCGGAGGACCCGCCAGAAGAATTCCTTTAGGGATACTGGCGATCCGTTTTAATTTTAAATTATTAATTATCGTTTCCAGGTACTTTTTAATATGAGTCAGATCTCCAACAGCCTCAAATCCACCTCGAGGGGTAACTTCCAAAAGCAGTTCGCGACTCTCTTTTTGGATGATCTGTTTACGTCGTTCCTGGATTTTTAAGAGTGTAACTCCGGGATACTCTGTATCTCGCTTTGCATCGATTTGTGATTTTAAACTTTCTTTACGGATAAATTCATCAATTGATCGATAATTAAAACCGTGAGTATGTTCTGCTAAGTTTTCGATTTGTTGGCTTCTATCCTTACCTAAAGAATTACCAATTACAGGCGGCTTACGACGATGTACATTTTCAAAACTATCCAGATATTTCAGATAACGAAGCCGGTCTTCTCTTTGAGGTAAAGGTATATCAAAAATCCTGCAACGACTTTCACGACGCAATTCAGAATCAACACCGCCTATATTGTCCGTTAGACCAATTATTAGGTTTTCCGTATTTTCAATATTTTCATCCATGGCAATTCGTCGAAGCATTTCAATATATCCCATTTTATCGGTATGTATATTTGCTTTGCTTCCGGAGGGCGCCAAATTTTCTAAAAACTCTAATATTATTACAATTTTATGGTCTCTTTGATTTAGCAGTCTGCCGATTACTTCAAGGGCTTGTCGAGTGTCAACATTCTGGCATTCGCTGCTTTTACATTCTTTCCATTCAATCCGTCTGCGTTTATCAATGTCGTCTTTATCGATGATTTCTGAAAACAGTTTATAACTATTTTCATCTAACACACCAAAGCCGGTTGTTTCGGAAAAACAGAGCAGTCCTTCAAAATCAAGGCTTTCCATTAAATCGGTCTGTAAAAAGTCACGAATACTGGGAAATTCTCTCTGTGTTTGACCTTCATTCATTAAGGGGAAAACATAATCGTACACGTTATAAGACAATATAAAGAAATGACTCGTCCGGTTATATCCTTCTAATGTAAGTTCTTCATACCAGTTAGGTGTTTTATATTCCCGAGGCATAATCACTCCTTTTATTATGCACAATGATACTCTTCATCTACTTCGACCTCAAAACCCTTTTCTCTTAACTTCTGTATCAGTAGCTCATAGGTGTCGTCCCCGGCTATTATTTTCCATTTTAGCTTTCCTAAATTGATCTTGATGTATATCGGTTCTCCGTCATTCAACTTTTTAATACACTTT
>JAHIOG010000537.1 GCA_018895675.1 bacterium | reverse complement strand
TTTTCTGACCAGGCGGAGATCATGATAATCCCGAATATCCCTGCTTTCGGTTACCATTTTCCGTACAATATCGTTTGCCAGCTTTACGTCCTCGCTATCGATATCAACCGGATCGACATGAACCGTGCAGTAAGCGCCGAGTTCTTTGGTCAAAGCCTGTTCGACCGCGTCGCCGATATCATGGGCGATGATGCTGCTTTCTTTCTGATCGACTTCCACATGAGCGCTTATGAAAATTTGATTACCATAACTATGCACAACAATATCATGGGAATTAATGACATTATCAACGGAATGGCAAATTTGTTGTATTTTATGAACAAGTTCAGATGTCGGAGGTTTTCCCATCAGTGAGTTGGCGGCTTCTTTAGCAATCTGGATTCCTGACCAGATAAGCATAATACCCACTAATATTCCACCGACTCCATCAAGGAAGGCGTAACCAAGTTTGCTTCCTCCAATAGCCAATAGTACTAATATAGAAGAAATGGAGTCGGTATAATGATGCAAGGCATCAGCCCGGAGCATCTGGGAATCAATGAGTTTTCCAATATACTTAGCTAATTCTCCCAGCCAGGCTTTTATGACAACTGTCAGAAAAATAAATAGCAACACGCCATAGGTAACCGTCGTTATGCCGGTATTATGCAACCGTAGAATAGCCGAGCGAATAAATTCAATACCTGCTACCGCTAATAAAACAGCGATGATCAGGGTTGCCACATATTCCGCCCGCTGGTGCCCAAAAGGATGCTCCCGGTCAGCCGGCTTCTCAGAGATCCGATAGCCGATAATCACAATTATGGATGTGGATACATCGGACAGAGAGTGAATTGAATCAGCTATCAGGGCAATGGAATTGATCAGAAGCCCGACAATTAATTTGGCGACAAAAAGAAATATATTGGTAATAATGCTGACCCATCCGCCAAATCGACCGTATTGCGCCCGGACCGTAGAAATCCGGACATCCTTCGAGCGAAGAGACCGGGGAATAATCCAGTTGAATAGAGAAGATTTCACTCAATCCCTAACTGTTTTTTAGTATATGGGATCAACCCACCGGCGTCGAAAATTCCGACAACTTCCTCGGGCAAGGGCGGAAATGAAAACACACCGGCTTTACAGCGAATCTCACCTTTTTCGGTGTCGATCTCAATGCTCTCACCGTGTTCCAGGGCATCTACGGCTTCCGCCGATGTCAGCGCCGGCAGCCCAAAATTGATGCAATTGCGGAAGAAGATACGCGCAAAGGTTTTGGCAACTACTGCTCCGACACCGGCATAGAGCAAACAGGACGCCGCCTGCTCGCGACTGCTGCCACATCCGAAATTTGCGCCTCCGACGATTACATCGCCTTTTTGAACATTGGCGGCAAATTCAGGATCAAGGTCTTCCAGAGCAATTTTTGCCATTTCCTTAGAATCGGTCACTGTATAGGTATATTTCCCCGGAAAAAGTACATCGGTATTAATATCATCGCCATATTTCCAGACTTTTCCTTTTATTAACATAATTGCTCCTGTGTGATTTTAGATTTGGAGATTGGTGATTGGTGATTGGTGATTTTTGATTTGACGGTTTTTACTGATTTTGTGATAATGCTAACCAATTCATTAACTTCATTAATTAAAGGAGATAAATTGTTTTCAGGTAGCTTTTTAGTTTTTTCAATTAGAATTAACCAATATCTTGCCTCACGAATTTCTTTTAAAACGACCTGCATTTTATGAATAAAATCCGCTTTGCTTTCAGCGCCTCTGGCTTCTTCATAATTTGCACCGGTGGAAGTTGAGGAACGCATTATTTGTCCATAAATATGTTTCCCGGTATAATCCGAACAAAGTGTGCCGCATACTCTAATAATTTCTGCGGCAAAATCTACAAATCTATTCGCTAATTCTTCAGCATTCATAATGTCTTCCAAGATTAAATCAAAAATCTGCTATCGCTAATCACATATCATAAATCTACAAATTTAAATCTCTAAAATCCTCAATCCGCCCGGTCAACGCCGACACCGCCGCTGTCATCGGACTAACCAGATAGACAAAGGATTCCTTATTACCGAGGCGCCCTCTGAAATTACGATTGGAAGTGGCTAAGGTAACTTCACCGTTAGCGGGAACGCCCTCATGGTTGCCCATGCAAGGACCGCAACCGGGATTCATGATCACACAACCGGCTTCAACCAAATCAGTGATCCAACCTCGCTTGAGAACTTCGAGGTAAACTTCAGCCGATGCCGGAAAAACCAGCATGCGTACCTCAGGATGGACCTTCTTCCCTCGCAAAACATTGCTTACGACTTCAAAATCCTCCACCCGGGCATTGGTGCAGGACCCAAAAAAGACCTGATCGATCTTTGTACCTTTGACCACTGAAACCGGAACAACATTATCCACAGTGTGAGGTTTTGCGATCATCGGCTCCAGATCAGATACATCAAATTTATATTCGGCTTCATAAATAGCATCGGGATCGGATTCGACAATTTCGAACGGCGTTTTCACCCGTTCCCTGAGATATGCCAGAGTTTCCGCGTTGGGAATCATATACCCGGCTTTGGCTCCGATTTCCACCGCCATATTCGTGAGAACAAAGCGACTTGCCACACTCATTCTATCGATAGTCGGTCCGCAGAATTCAATCGCCTTATAAAGCGCTCCGTCGGCGCCGATTTCTCCGGCAATTTTCAGCATCAGGTCCTTGGAGGAAATTCCTTCCGGAAACTCGCCCTCGACCCATATCCTTATTGTTTCCGGAACTCTCAACCAAATCTTGCCACGTGCCATAATCACCGCCATTTCACTGCGACCAATCCCCGCGGAAAATGCTCCGAAAGCGCCGTAAGATGTAGTATGGGAATCCGAGCCGACAATTAACGCGCCCGGCCAGACGTGACCTTTTTCATGCATCACCTGATGACAAATGCCAACCTCGATATCATAAAAATTCGGAATCCCCTGCTTCTTCACAAATTCCCGGATAACTTTATGATTCTGGGCAAACTTTTCATTAGCCGCGGGTGTGCAATGATCCAGAATGATCACATGCATTTCGGGATTATAGACTTTATCAACACCAATATTATAAAAGGTTTTGGAAATAGCCGCCGTATTGTCATGGGACATGGCGACATCGGGTTCAACCTCAATAATTTCACCGGGAACGACGTCTTTTCCGGCTTTTCGACCTAAAACCTTTTCTGTAAATGTCTTTCCCATATGTACTCCTTACTGCTTCAAGTTCTTTATTAGCCATATCGGGCGTTAAATCTAAGAATTATTCAAAGCTGCTGCAACAATTTCGGCACAGTCAAATAGTTGCAAACCAAATCGCATGTCAATGCATCGCTTCTCAGATATGGGAAATAGTCGCTTGTAAATTCATCCGATTTATAGGTAGATATTAGGGAATTTATGAATAAGCGTCAAAGAATATTTCACAGAGAGTTCAATTTTTTTAGGCTATTCCTGAATATTGCCAAAATCATGCCACTAAACAGGGCATTAGTTCAGTCAGGCAGCTGATTGATTTTTCATCGATAATCTGCATTTCGGGCATTGCTTTTTAGCCGAAAAACACTCAATTTTAATATAATTGATAACGGAGGTGAAATTGAAACAAACAGGCGCGGCAGGCAATCGGGGACCGGATATCCGCTCTGATTGCTATTTTGAAATTGAACTGACCGACAGCGGCGGCATCCAGATGGACATTCGGAGTAAAGTGGACCGGCTGTTTGGCACAGAGAATCGTCAGTTGATCCGGGATATGCTGGACTTTTTCGATATCCCAAATGCGAAAGTTATTTTGGAAGACAGCGGCGCGCTGCCCTTTGTGATGATGGCGCGGATTGAAGCTGCCGTGAAAAAGGTCACCGATACAAATAAAGAATACCTGCCGGAACTGATCCCGGAAAACCGGTACAGTACTCAACGGGACCGCTATCGTCGTTCCCGCCTCTATCTGCCTGGCAACACCCCCAAGCTTTTCATAAATGCCGGTCTGCATCAGTCGGACGGGATTATCCTGGATCTGGAAGATTCCGTGGCGCCCGCTAAAAAGGATGAAGCGCGTATATTAGTGCGCAATGCTCTGCGGCGGAACGATTTTTATGGAACCGAGCGGATGGTTCGCATAAATCAGCATTCCCGCGGTCTGAAAGATCTGGAATTTGTGGTGCCTCAGCACGTCAATCTCATCCTGATACCTAAATGCGAAAGCGCCGATCAATTGGCGGCAGTAGATCTTAAAATCCAGGAGATATTAACGTCTCACCAATTGGATTATCCCGTGTACCTGATGCCAATTATCGAAAGCGCCAAGGGAATAATTAACGCCTATTCAATTGCCTGTGCATCGGAAAATGTGGTGGCTCTCGCCATCGGGTTGGAGGATTACACTGCCGACCTGGGCATTCAACGAACTTCTGAAGGTAAGGAAACTTTTTTCGCACGGAATGTGATTGTAAACGCCGCCCGGGCTGCCGGTATTCAGGCGATTGATTCAGTTTTTTCCGATGTTGCTGATCAGGAGGGATTGCGAACGGTTGTTAAAGAATCCAAATCCCTGGGTTTTGAGGGCATGGGCTGTATTCATCCCCGTCAGGTCCCGATCATTCATGAAACCTTTGCACCCGGTGAAAGTGAAATTGAAAAAGCTAAAAAGATTGTGACCGCCTTTTACGAAGCCGAAGAAAAGGGATTGGGCGTTGTAGCGCTGGGATCCAAGATGATCGATCCGCCTGTTGTGAAACGGGCCCAAAAAACCATTTTCCTTGCTATTGACGCCGGCAAACTCGCAAAAAACTGGAGTAAATCCTATGGCAACTAAACTCGTAAAAAATGCATTAGGACGATTGGTTCCTACCGAAATAAATGGTAAAAAGCAAATACCATTCCAGGGAGTCGGAAAATACAGACCCGATTATCGAAAATACAATCCACCAGTGGCTACTTGTGCAGATTTTCCGACTGGAAATAAACTGATTGTGGATTTGAAAACCGCCCTGGAAGCAGCCGGTTTAAGGAACGGCATGACCATCTCCACCCATCACCATTTTCGCAACGGTGATCTGCTGGCGGTTGAGATTTTCCGGATAGCCTCTGAATTGTGTATTAAGGACCTGGTCTGGTTCCCGTCAGCCTCCTTCCCCTGTCATGATAAGATTATCGATTATATGGAAAACGGCACTGTTCATCATATCGAAGGCAGCATGAACGGTCCCCTGGGGCGTTACTGTTCGGAAGGAAAGATGAAGGGTGTTGGCGTTTTACGCTCCCACGGCGGTCGTTATCAGGCAGTACAGGATGGCGAAGTGCTGATCGACATCGCGGTGATCGCGGCGCCGACAGCCGATCCTTTTGGCAATGCCAACGGATTAACTGGACCCTCTGCCTGCGGCTTGCTGGGATTCGCCCTGGCGGATTCCCAATACGCTCACAAGGTTATTGTTGTCACCGACAACCTGATTGACTTTCCCTGCATCCCCTGGCAGATCCAGGGAAACTACGTGGATTACGTCGTCAAAATGGATAAAATCGGCGAACCGGAGAAAATCATCTCAGGCACAACCCAAATCACAAAAAGTCCCGACCGGCTCCTGATCGCCGAACTCACCGCCCAACTGTGTCGGGAAGCCGGTTTGATCAAAAACGGGTTTTCATTTCAGGCAGGCGCCGGGGGAACATCATTGGCAATCGCCTATTATTTTGAACAGATAATGCACGAAAAAAATATAAAAGCGCGCTTCGCCCGGGGCGGCAGCAACCAATACCTGGTGAAAATGTTAGAAGAGGGATTAGTGGATTACATTCTCGATGGGCAGACTTTCGACCTGGAAGGGGTCCGTTCTATGCGGGAAAATCCCAGGCATGTGGATACAAGTCCCTTTACCAGCTACAATTATCACGGCAAAGGAAATTTTGCACCCCTGGTTGATATAGTAATATTAGGCGCTACCGAGGTGGATATCCATTTCAACGCCAATGTGAATACTCACTCCGATGGCTATCTGCTGCATGGTATCGGCGGCTGGCAAAACTGCCTTTTCAGCAAAACCGTTATCTTGCCGATTCCCCTTTTCCGGGATCGCATTCCCGTTATCCGGGATGAAGTTACCACCATTACGGGTCCTGGTGAACTCATCGATGTCATCGTCACTGAGCGTGGTATCGCCATCAATCCTAACCGCCAGGACCTCCTTGACGCCCTGAAAAAGACCCGTCTGCCTATTAAACCCATTGAACAACTGAAAATCGAGGCTGAAAAGATTTGCGGTATTCCGGAAAAACCCAATCTTGGCGAAGAAATTGTGGCGATCATAAAATGGGTGGATGGCACTGTGATCGATGCGGTCCGGCGGGTGATTCCCCTATAGTGTCATTTCTGTTATGTCTGGAGCACTCTCCTGACACATATAGTTACTAAAGAAATTACTTTATTCTTTAAGCGTTTCCAGATAGGTCCTGATCGTTTTGATATTCTCAAACCCCGAAACGGTCAGGTCTGGAGATTCGGCAACAATCGCCTCCCGGCGTTCTTCATGACGGATCACGGCGATACAGCGCATCCGGTTGCGATGAGCGCTCCAGACATCCCGGACGGTGTCACCAATAACTACTACCTGCACCGGAGAATAACTCTCATTAAAGCGTTGCCGTACTTTCTGCAGAGCGATCAGGGGCAACTGATCCCGATCGTGATGATCACTGCCATAAACCCCGAAACTGAAATAATCCATCAAACCAAAGGGTTTTAACTTGATTGCCGCACCCTGTTCCATATTGCCGGTGATCAGTCCCACACGGTAACGAGCATTCTGCAAGTAGTTTAGCAGATCGATCACTCCCGGGAAGAGATACTTTTCGTTGCTGTGGGGATAACGTTCTGCCAGAATCTCTAGGTATTTTGTCAATATCCGGTGGACAAGCCCATCCCGCTCCGTCGCAGAGATTCCCAGCCGGTCCAGTGCATTGACGACGATGCCGGGATCGGTATATCCGGCAAGATGACGTACTTCGAAGCTAATCCTTTCCCCGGTTATACGATGAATGGCTTCTCTCAGGGATTGACGAGGCGCCATACCCGGAGAGATCAGGGTACCGTCGATGTCCATAAGAATTAGAAGTGATGGTTTAGTTATCAAAATTAATTTTAGATGTTAGATTTTGGATGATAGATTTTTTGTTTCATTTGGAATTTATTACTCACTACTGCTAAAAAACATAATTCATGCGCAGTTTGACCAGCCGTACCGGTCCCATATTACGTTCTACCATGACATATCTGTACTGAAAGAGGTTTTCCACGCTCAGGTTTAGAGTCAGCGATTTTTGGAGGCTTATATTACAAAATCCCCCTACCAGATGGATTGGAACCCGCTGATCGGCGCCGGTCCTGGAATTCTCCGGAAAGAGCTGTACCCGTTCCATTTTGCTTAGATAGCGGTAATCTATTCCCAGAGATAGCCGGTCGGAAAAAATCAGTTGCTCGCTGATCATCAGGGAGTGAGGATGACGGTATGCCAGGAGGTCGTCAGCGGTCAGATCACGAGGATCGATATAGGTGTAGCTAACCCGACTGCTTGCCGGAATCAACGGCCACTTCCAGTCAACAGTGATCTCAGCCCCCTGAATCACGGCTTCAGTGATATTGCGGAATTGGATCCTCTGATCATCGGGATCCAGCACCGGTTCGATCAGCTGCTCGTAATGGCTGCTGAAGAGCGCCGCATCCAGCGTCAGGAAGTAAGTCTGCCAGTAGATTCCCACTTCGCTGGCAATGCTGGTCTCGGATTGCAGATCGGGATTGGGCTTCACCCGGAAAAGATACTGTTGGGTCTCGATAAACATTTCTGCAGCGACAGGCGCCCGGAATGCCCAGCCCAGAGAACCCCGCAAGGTCAGCTGCTCGTGAAGTTTGAGAATTAGACCGAATTTGGGATTTACCTTGCTCTGAATACTAGCATCATCAATGCGATGTATATCCCAGCGCAGTCCGCTGGTCAGACCGATTAACGCTGATACATTCATCTCATCCTGGAGAAACAACGCCAGATCTGTACCCCTATGATCCCCCCAGATATCAGCCTGTACCTGATTGATGCTGGCATCCAGACCGGCCGTCAGATAGTGACTCTCACCCGGTCGGTAATCCAACTGGACCTCACCGCTGAGGGTTTGAGACATGGCAGCGCCGGTATTACTCGCCATATCGTTATCGAAACTGGTTCGAAACACATTCAGGCGCAGCTGACGGGAATGCCTGGCGGAGACAATACGGTTATAGAGGGTCGACCACTGTAGCTTATTGGTCAACACCTGATCATCCACGGTATTGGGAGGAGTATGAAAGGGCTGAATGGGGCTGCGCCACTGGGTAAAAGAACCATGGATATCATCGATATATAAAATTCGAGACATCAGACTGCGATTATCCGGCAGGGCATATTCCAGACGAGCGTTGAGAAGCGTCCTTCGATACCAGCCGTTCTGACGATACCCCGAGGAATTGGATTGACCGATGCCCAGGGTAAATCCCAGACGCCCGAACCGTTGCTCATGCTGCACCCGCCAATCTTCCTGTAACATGGACCGGTCGGTCCAGGCCTGACGCTCATCGCCAGGTTTGGCATAGATGCCGCCACCCAGGGTCACATCGCTCTTACGATTCGATGTAATTTGCCTTGTAATGATATTAACCACGCCACCCATAGCGCTGGAACCGTAGAGCGCCGATCCGGGACCTTTGAGGATCTCGATGCGCTCAACATCCTGAGCCGGAATGGCATCCCAGTATATGGCGCCGTTATCAAAGGCAATCGCCGGAAATCCATCCACCAGAATCTGTACCCGGCTGCCGGCGCCCCGGGCATAACCGCTGCTGCCGCGGATATTGAGCTGACCATCAATGATCTGCACACCCGATTCATAGGGCAATACATCGGCAATGGTAACCGGATTGCGCAGCCTGATCTGATCCTCGCTGATCGTCGCGATAGTCACCGGGGAATCCATTTTGCGGGAAGTCCGTCTGGCGCCGGTCACGACAATCTCCGGGGATTTATGCACTTTTGGTTGCAGTTGAAAATCCACCTGGACGGTTTCACCGGGAGAAACTAAAATCGTCTTCCTTTTGGGCTGAAAACCGATATTGAGCGCTTCCAGGGTTACAGCTCCGGCGGGAACCCCATCGATATAATATTCACCTCCTAGATCGGTGGCTGCTCCTAAAAGTGAACCCCGGATGATTACATTGGTACCGGGCAGGGGCTCATTGTTGACGGCGGAACTGATCCTGCCCGCTATTCTGCCGGTCTGAGCCAGGATCGGAACACTGATCCACAAGAAAAATACCAACATCTGCCAGTGCCACTGGGAATAATTTCGCATCAAAAAGGCAACTCCAGATCGTAATCGACGGTGATATCAATATCCTCGGTAAGTTCATCCTCCCAGACCCGGATAGTGCCCATGGGAAAGGCTGAACCCGGAGGAGCATAAAGTCCGATGGGTTTGAAATATTCAGGATGAGCCGCCAGGCTATCAAGAGGTAAGAACAGCAAATCAGCCACTGTCCTGGTTACTCCTACAACTCCTCCCAGATAATAGCCCGGCTTCAGTTGAATAAAATAGTCCTGTTCCTTTTTTAAAGTATCCAGAGGATCACTGTAGGTCACGAGATGGGCAAAAAGGGAATCGATGGAATCGTACAGAGGAAACTGGAATTCAACAATGATCACGAAGGCTCCCCGGAGGCTGTCGGGCCAGATCAAAGTGCCGGAAATTGAATCAACCGGAAAGATCACGGTACCCTGAATGCCTTCCACGGGTTCGAGTCCCTTCTCACAAGTAAAACAGATTAAAACAAGTAACAGCAGAATGATAAACGATTTATTGAATTTTTTCATGTTGCATTAAGTTAAAATGATATACGCAGAAGTGCCAATAAAAAGTGAATTTCAATTGATGCAAGATATGAGGTACAAGTATCAAGATTCCAGTTACCCCATGCATTTAAAACCATTCTCGGTTCACTTACCACGAATCACGATTCACGCATGAGGATGGCAACGATACGTTCAGCTGCATGACCGTCCCAGTATTCGGGAATACGTCCGTCGATCTTTTCTCCATCGAGAATAGCTATAGTCCGCTTCAGGATTTTATCGGGATAGGGACCGACAAGTTCGTTGGTGCCTTCCCGGACTGTTACGGGACGTTCGGTATTTTTACGCAGAGTCAGGCAGGGTACACCCAGCACGGTGGTCTCTTCCTGGATGCCTCCGGAATCGGTAAGAACCAGTTTAGCGTCTTTCTGCAGCTTCATGAAATCGTGATAGCCCAGCGGTTCGGTAACGATCAGATTAGGCAGTTTTAGATAGCGGCTCATGCCGAATTCACCCAGCATCTTACGAGTACGGGGATGCATGGGAAACACCACCGGAATTTTTTCCTGAATCCGTTCCAGGATGTCAAACAATCCCCGGAAAACCTCGTCCTGATCCACATTAGAGGGACGATGCATGGTGATCAGAATATAATTGCCGGGTTTTACGCCTAATTGCGAATGAATCGTCCGCCGGTCTACTTTCGGGAGATAGTAGTGCAGCGAATCGATCATGGTATTGCCCACAAAGTGGATCTTTTCCGCAGGAATGCCCTCTTTCTGAAGGTTCTCATCGGCATCCCGGCTGGTGGTGAAAAGATAATCGGAAATGTTGTCGGTCACAATGCGGTTAATCTCCTCAGGCATAGTCCAGTCGCGGCTGCGCAATCCGCCTTCGATGTGTCCCACCTTGATATGCAATTTGACAGCGACCAGCGAACAGGCGGCGGTGGAGTTGACATCCCCGGCTACTAATATCAGATCGGGACGATCTTTTAGAACGGCTTTTTCATATTCGATCATGATCTTGCCGGTCTGTTCGCCATGCCGTCCCGAGCCGACACCCAGGTAAACATCGGGTTCGGGCAGTTCCAGTTCCCGGAAGAAAATATCGGACATGCATTCATCATAATGCTGCCCGGTGTGTACCAGACGGCATTGGAATTTGTCCGGGTATTTAAGGAATTCCCGGTATAGGGGTGCGGCTTTCATATAGTTGGGGCGAGCGCCCACGATCAGATCGATTTTCATGGTTTTTCCTTTGTCTCAAACTGTTTACAAAACGGAAAGAATATACGGAATTTTTTTTCAGATGGAAATGCTGGATGTTGAGCGAAGCGGGGTGGGAAGATTGGTTGAATCCATGCTTCCATCTTCGCTTCCGTCTACACTACGTTACGTCTGCCTGTGCGACGCACGCAGACAGGCATGATAGATTGGTTTATTGTTTTTTCCGCCTACGGCGGATAAACCGCATACGGCGGACAGGATCTCCTTCGAACTTAAGTCAATCAGTTCCTGATTAACTCAAGTTCTGGATTGTAGATTGCAGATTTTCAGGTCTCTTCTCCCCAGTTTATGAATCACCAATCATGAATTTGAAATCCCAATGCAATCCCAATGTGACAACCACATTCTGTTCGTTATCAGTCGTATG
>JAHIOG010000536.1 GCA_018895675.1 bacterium | reverse complement strand
CTGCGGGAACTTATTTGAGTGAAATTAATTGAAATTTTAATACGCCTGCCATTATTGTTCGACATTTATTGCGATTCACTCATTTGAAAGTTAAATTGCACCCAATTACATTATGAAGAACATAAAACACGTTTCAATGAAATACTTTTTAATTCTCTTAATTCTAACATCACCTGTTTTCGCA
This sequence comes from bacterium, assembly GCA_018895675.1. Lineage (GTDB taxonomy): Bacteria > Fidelibacterota > UBA2242 > UBA2242 > UBA2242 > UBA9312. The sequence continues at coordinate 6,882 of JAHIOG010000536.1, read as the reverse complement.
TTGCAATATGACATTATTCAGGAAAATGAATCAGGTTTTCATCTCCGTATCTCTGACAATTCGGAATTTCAGTGGGATATAAATGAAAATTATCCTAACGCACCGAGCTATTTCTCTCTTGGAAATGCAAATTTAATCCCTATTTCAAACAGTCTGTCCATCCCCTACTGGTCATTTCCATTGGCGCTTCCCTTACCACAAAAACCACAGATTCAAATATCCAATATAACTACTGAAGAATTGCAATTAGATCGGCGCCTCGATAACGACGATACCCAAATTATAAACGCCAAACCAATAGCCGACGTTGTTGATATTGGATTTTTCCGGTTCAATCCCGCCGGTGACCTGGTGATTTTTCCCGTCCAAATTATTGGCAATCAGCGAATCCGGATCGTCCGATCTCTGGATATCATAATAACGTATCCAAAACAATCATCAGTTCCATCGAATTTGATCCCGCTAAAAACAAAGCCAAGTGAAATTGGTAATTATACATTTTTAAACAGAAAATTTGCATACAAATGGCGATTCAGACCAAAACGCACTTTATCAAAACCAACAACCTTTCCATCGGGCAAATGGTTTAAAATTACCGTTAGAGAAGACGGGATTTATGATATATCGTTGCAGGATTTAAAAAACGCCGGACTTGATGAAAAACGTATTAACATTAACCGGGTTTTTCTCTATTCCAATTCCACCGGCGGCAGAGAAATAGATGACACACCGGGAATTGATGTTTTGGACAACCTGGTCGAAAATTCAAGATTTATCGACGGTGGACTGGACGGCTACCTGGACAGTGGCGACAATATCCGCTTCTACGGCAAGGCAAGCAGCGGCGTTAATGCAAATAGTTCCGGAATATTAAACTATCATCGAAACGCTTATTCGAATTATAACTATTACTGGGTATTAATATCGGATTCACCGGGTTCACCAAAATCAATGCAGACCGTGACGAGTTCGGCATCTCCATATAATATGAAAGCCACAAAGTATGAAAGAGTTCAGCGACACGAGGTTGAATCGGTTAATTATTTGCGGTCGGGCAAGGATTGGTATGGAGAGAAATTCAACGGTTCAGGTTCAAATGTTTCAGTAATTTTCCAGATTCCCGAACCAGGCGATGATGATCCTCCGGGATATATATATCCGGTAGATCTTGAATTAAAAACCCGCGGTGTAACTAATGAGATATCACATTACTTCAAATTGTATTTAAATAATTCGCCAAATTATCTTTCAAGTTGGTCGACCGGCAGTTTTTATATCGCAACAAAGAAACTGAATATTTCAATGGATCCCGGCATCAATATTTTAAAACTAAATTATACGTCTTCGGTATCTGCCGGTCAGGCTCATTTGGATTACGCTCAGATTACCTATCAGAGCCCATTGAAACCCCGCGGCGCCAGCATGGACTTTTGGGGACCGGCAAATTCTGGAGTGGTCGAATATTCGTTAAGTGACGTTTCTCTCTCAAATCCTGTGGTCTATAATGTCACAGATTGGAGAAATGTTGTAATTCAATCCCCGGATGTTCCAACAAACAATGAGATTACATTCCGGGCATACAATGATATTACTAATCGCTCCCATTTCCTGATCACGGATTTTGCCCATCATAAATCGCCGGAAAAAATCGAAAAAATCGATGATCCTCAATGGAATATTATTCGCCATCCCGATATATCCGCTCAATACGTTATCATCACTGTTAATGAATTTCAGGATGCCGCCAATGATCTTGCCCAATTGTACAGCCGGGATATTCGTGAAGAAGACCGGCTTAGCACAATCGTAGTATTTCAGGATCAGATCCTGAGAGAATTCAATGCTGACATCGTCGACCCCCATGTTATTCGACAATTTTTAACTTATGCGTTTCAAAACTGGATCGTTCCCCCGGAATATGTACTATTGCTCGGAGATGGAACATTCGATTACCGGCATATCGAATCAGAAAAAGGCGATATAGTGATGACTTACCAGGTAGAGCCTTCATCTCAATCTGGCAATGGATTCGTCTCATACTCGACCGATACACGATTTGTCTATATAAATGGGCCCGATAAAAAAATGGACCTGGCTATCGGAAGGATAAATGCCCAGACTGCAGACGAAGCTCAGGCTGTTGTCGATAAGATTCGCAATTATATACTCGAACCAATATATGGAGAGTGGCGCAGTACGGTAACTCTGGTAGCGGATGATCCCGAACGTCCTCATTCAAACGAAAAATATCATATCAATGACAGTGAGTCATATGTTTTTAAACACCTGCCCGGATCAGTTGATGTAAAAAAAGTGTATTTGTTGGAGTATCCCGAGGTTCAGGACGCCTCGACGTATGGAGTAAAAAAACCGGATGCAACAGTAGCTTTATTAAAACAAATCGAAAGAGGCACTACTATTATTAACTACATGGGACATGGAAGTCCGACGGTGTGGACACAGGAACATATACTGGACATGAATCGGGATATAGGTAATATTAAGTCCGGTATGAAGCTTCCATTTTGGATTGCAGCGACCTGCAGCTGGGGACAATTTGATGATATCACCGGGATTTGTATGCCCGAGGCGCTGGTTATTGAGCCGGAAAATGGCGCAATTGGGGCATTAGCTGCGACTCGAGCCACCTACCCCGGTTCAAATCGTGCGTTCATCAATAATTGGATAATGAAATGGTTCAATCCGGTCGGCGCAAATCGGATCAGCCTGGGAAAATTATTGCAGGCTGTATCCTGTAGCGGTAGCGGCATAAACGAAAACAATGAAAAATATATGCTGTTTGGCGATCCGGCATTATATCTCGCTTTGCCATATGGGAAAGTCGGATTCGACCGCCTTGACACCGATACATTAAAAACACTTTCTAATATTCAAGTTCACGGAATGATAGATGAAAATGACGGGTCAAACTTCAATGGAGACGGGATTTTAAAATTATTCGACAGTGAAAGACTCGTGACACGGCATTATACCGATGGCAACAAAAATCCCCAGTCATTGTCCTATCTGATTCCCGGCGAAGCGCTTTTCAACGGACTGATCAATATTTCAAACGGCAAATTCTCCTCAAAATTTTTCATTCCCAAAGATCTGAATTATGCAAACCGGCATGGCAAAATTACTGTATATGGTTGGAATCCCGATACAGGAGATGAAATTGGCGGTTTTTATGATTCCTTGTATTTCGCCGGTTCCGAATCAGTTTTTGACACAACCGGTCCTACTATTAACATTGGGTTTACAAATATAGATTTTCGGAATGGAGATATTGTAACGCCGGAATCTCAATTCGAAATTGCCATCAGTGATCCCCACGGGATTAATATCGCCGGTAAAATGGGCCATGATATCACCTTAACCATTGACGATGGCGAAACAGCTTCTTACCGGATTACTGAATATTTTTCATACGACGCAAACAGCGACACATCCGGAACCATCACAATATCAATGCCCGAACTCTCTCCCGGCGAACATAAATCTTCTGTAACAGCCTGGGATAACGGCAATAATTCAACAACAACCGCCTGTATTTTTAATCTTTTGTCTTCATCGGATTTTAAATTAGAAAATGTTGTGAACTATCCTAATCCATTCGGTAAAAAGACAGATATTGTTTTTTACATTACTCATTCATCGCAAATCGAATGTTCAATATACACGGTAAGAGGTTTAAAAATTAAAACGATCGATACAGATCAGCTATACATGCCGGGATTCAATTCAATTCACTGGAATGGCGCAGACGATTTCGGAGATATAGTCGCCAAAGGCATTTATATTTATAAAATCAAAGCGACATCGATTGAATCGGATGAAAAAGATCATTTCATTGGAAAAATGGTGAAAGCAGGATGACAGAATCAATCTTAAATTGGTATGGCAAGCCTGTTATTCTTGCTTCAAAATCACCTCGACGGAAAGAAATCCTGAAACTCGCAGGTTTTCAATTTCAAATCCACGCATCAAACTATCACGAACCAGGTAACGAGGATGAAAGACCGGAAAAACTCGTCCAAACTCATGCATATCATAAATCAAATGAAATTGCCGGATATTATGATGATGCATGGATCATCGGAGCCGACACAATCGTCGTGAAGGACCAAAATATTCTCGAAAAACCTAAGAATCGTGACGATGCAATATCCATGTTATCATTATTAAGCGGCGCCACTCATCAGGTATTCACCGGGTATTGTGTTATGAACTCACAAAACGGCAGCCATTTCACTGATGTCGAACAAACGGACGTAACATTCAGGGAACTGTCAAGCAATATTATAGAGCATTACGTCGATAACTATCATCCGTTTGATAAAGCCGGATCCTATGGTATTCAGGATTATAGCGCAATCTTTGTTCGTAAAATCGATGGTTGTTTTTACAATGTAGTCGGATTTCCAATTGCTAAATTTTTTCAGCAGATTCATCTGCAATTAAAATCTCTATTATGAAACTTTATATTGAAATTGATTCCAATATTTGCAAAATTAAGTCCGTAGTGGGAGAAATTAAATAGAGTATTCAATATGTTCTATGAAGAGTTAAAAAAGCGCAGAGAATCACTTGGGATAACCCTTGATCAAATATCCAATAAAACAAAAGTAAACAAGACTATTTTAGAAGCATTTGAAGCGGGTGATTTTTCCAGATTACCCCTGACTTACGTACGATTATTTCTCCGAGCATATGCACAGGAGATTAATACAGACCCGGAACAAATTATCAAATCCTTCGAAGAATACACCGGGAATCTTGAAGATTCATCAAAACCCGAAACACCGGAAAAGGAAAACTCTTTTCTTTCACCAAAAAACAACTCAGTCGTAAACGGAAAGAAAAAACGAAGCATTGCCGCTATCACCGCAGTACTCGCCATCGTCATTTTCCTCATATCTGTTTTGAAACAAGTCTTAATTGAAGAGGAGAAAAAGAACCAGACTCCATTACCGGTCTCGATTAAAGAACTGCCGGTACCTGTTGAAGATAGGGACACAACTGCAACAGAGCAGGAATTGGTCGCAACTGAAATTACACCGGGAACGCAAATCGAACTATTATCACTAATAATGACAACTCTTGATACGTGCTGGGCACGTGTGATCACCGATGAAAGTGATACGACGGAAGCCAACTACCTGCCAAATATTCGCCGAGAATGGAAAGCCAGGAACAAATTTGACGTCAGAGTTGGCAGACCTTCAAAAGTTGTGCTTTACCTCAATAATAAAGAATTAAGAACTGTCGGCAACAGGGGAATCCCAACCCGTTTAATCATCACAAAAGACGGCATTGTCCGCTCTACTCTCTTAAGACGATAATCTACTTTATTTAAATCCTTTTAAAAACATCAAGTATTTGAGAAAAAAATACTTGACAATGTGGGTGTTTTGTCCTATTATTGTGGGTAGATGTGGGGAGAAATCCCATAAAGTCCCAAATTTTACGGATGATCATGATTACTTCTTTTGCCGGCGAATCAAAACATTTTTTAGACGAGAAAAGTCGTCTAAGCATCCCGGCAAAATACCGTCGTTGGTTGACCGAAGAGGAGGCTGAGTACACGTTTGTCATAACGAAGGGCGCTGATCCCTGTCTGATTGCTTATCCCGCTGTTGAGTGGGATAAGTTTGCGGAAAAACTTCGCAACCTGTCGCAATTCAAGAAGAAAAACCGGGCATTTATCCGGACATGGTCTCGCAATTCCATTCGTTTGAAATGTGACAAACAGGGGCGTATACTCATGCCTCAACGACTTTTAGATTTCGCCAACATTAAAAAGGAAGTCGTAATAATTGGCGCCCTAAACTATTTGGAATTATGGGATCCGGAAGTGTTGAAAGAACACCAGGAATCACAAATCCCACTAGACGATGACTATTTTGAAGATTTAGCTGATATTTTTTAATCGTTTAATCGGATTTAGGTAAATGCCCACCATTCATGTGCCGGTATTACTCAAAGAAACTCTGCAATACCTGGTCTCCCGGCGAGATGGTGTTTATATTGACGCCACATTGGGTACGGGTGGGCACTTCACTTCCCTTTCTGAGCAATTGGATCAAAACGCTATACTAATAGGTATCGATACCGACCCCAGCGCAATTAATTATTGCTCAACACATTTAAGCATAAAGCAAAAATACATCTTAATAAACAGTAATTTTGAATCTATTAAAGCCGTCTGCTTTCGTAGCGGATATCCAAGAACACACGGAATATTAATGGATCTTGGGATGTCATCTTTTACTCTCGATAATCCCGACCGTGGTCTGTCATATTCTGTGAATGGTCCTCTGGATATGCGCTTTTCCCCTGATTTGGCTAAGACCGCAAGCGATATAATCAATACAGCAGATCAATCAGAATTAACAACAATATTTAAGACCTTCGGCGAAGAAAGAAATTCACGTTCAATCGCGAGGGCAATCATTGATGAGCGCCAAATAAATACAATCAAAACTACCGAACAACTTGCAGAGATCATCCGCCATAAAACACATCCTTTATATGTTAATAAGACATTGGGCCGTATTTTTCAGGCGCTCCGAATTGTCGTCAACCGTGAATTAGAAGTCCTGAAAAAGGCTCTAAAAGACGCTATAGACATATTAGAACCGGATGGCAGAATCGTAATTATTACCTATCACAGTTTAGAAGACCGAATAGTCAAACAATATTTTAAAACCGAATCTACCGATTGTGTCTGCCCACCGGAGTTTCCCATTTGTCAATGCAGTCATAAAGCCTCCATCAAATTACTTACTACCAAACCAATTTTACCTGGCAAGGATGAAATAAGGAATAATTCCAGGGCAAGAAGCGCAAAACTAAGGGCAGCAAAACGAATATGATTAG
>JAHIOG010000535.1 GCA_018895675.1 bacterium | reverse complement strand
GCCGGCTTCATTTTCATTGCCGGTAGCCAAGATACTCATTCCTACGTCAAACATAGACTGCATGCCGGCATAAAGTCCAATATGACCAAGTTTTGTTTCTTTAAGAAGAAGGGTCGCCGAAGCACCTACTGATGGACAGACTGTACCGTCATAGTTTTCATTTAAATGTTCGCTAGTTAATTTATAGACGCCGATTTCAGACCGTAACATTATTTTTGCCGGACGCTTTTTGGGAAGACTTTCAGGTTGAGTTACGGGTTGTTTTTGTACATCCCTTATCTGCTCCTGTGCTACAATTGCCCTTTCCTGGGGCTCCGGCTGCTTAACAGGTTCCTGATATACAGTTACGATATCAGTTTGAACGGTCGATTCTTCATCTTTCATTCCACTAAGTTCGTTGGAAACGACACTCATACCATATTTCAGCAAATCTTCAATTCTTCCTTCATGATCGTAGGTTGCCGTTCCTAATATTTCACCAGTTTCGACACTGATTAAACGGACTGAAATTGAGTACATTGATCCAAACTTGCTTACGCTGCCGCCGACCATCTGATCGACACCGAGTAGGCGACCGATTTCCACCATGCATTCAGTTGATGTACATTCGGATAATTGAAATCCCTGCTCATCAATGATTTCCCCCATCATATCCCGTTCGACTACTCTGTATCGTCCGGTTTGAAACAGCTCATGCCTCAGCCTGTCGGTCAGGATACTCGCCTCCATTTCGGAGAGTCCTTTTCCATCGAGTTCGAGCACCGCGATAGATATTTGAGCAAAATTCAAGGTTGAAAATAAAAGAATTAGTCCTAAAACAGAATATTTTTTCAAATTAAACTCCTCAATTGTCATTTATTTGCGCTAATGCTAAAATTTATAAAACTGAACGAATAATTAAAGCAAATAATAAAGATTTTGATTAAAATGTAGTTGGTGGTTTAAAATAAAGTACATTTGGAGCTGATAACTGATAAAAGTTTCCAATGTAGAACATCGGAACAAGTTAATGTAAAGCAAATAAATGCTTCGTTGTGGCTGAAAGGCTATAAGAGTTATTTTGATATTTTCCAAGTATGCTTTCCGGCATTTGTATATTTGATTGCGTCAGTGGGACAAACATTCAAGCATCTGGTACAGCTGAAACAATCAGCCTGAATTTTCTTTTTCTCGACTTTTGCTTTCGCCGAATCCAAAGGACATGCCCGAATACAGGCGCCGCACTTTGTACAAAGATCATGGTCAATCTTGACGGAAAAAATACTTAACCTTTCGAAAATCCAGGAAATAAATCCAAATGGACAAATAAATTGACAAAATGAACGATAAAACCCAAAAGAGACTATTAGAAAAATAACAACGGCAATTAAAATTGTATTTTCTTCTAAATCAAAATTAAAAAGATTAAAAGGATTGATGTAATGATAAATAACCAGACCTCTACGACTACCGATCAATCCGAATAAAATCAATAGCATAATAATAAAAATAATTCCCCGAATGGTATTTGTAATCCAAAACGGTATTTTTTTCTTTTTTAATTTTTTCAGAACAGGAATGAAATAAATTAACTCCTGAAGAGCGCCAAAGGGACAAGCCCACCCACAGATGATTTTATTACCAACAACTGCAAGCAAAAGAAAAAACAGAAATGCGATAGTTTTGAAAAACGGATCCGGATACAGACCAACAATTGTTTTGAATATTTTTACAGCACTCTCCATTGGATTCGGAGATTTACCAAAAGCAAAACCACAAAATGTTACTGTGATTATGAGCGTCATTAAATACACCAAATTCGGATACCAATGTTTTTTCTGTCTGATATCGGAATTATCCGGTCTTCCAAGTCTGACAAGGTAAATCAGGGCTCCTAATACGAGCACTGAAAAAATATAATACTTGATCATTGTGTCTTCATGAGAGAGCAAATGTTCTACGGCGTGTTGCAGCTCTTCTTCGGTTATTTCCAATTCCCGCAGCGGTAATTTTTTGGATATCTCAATATCAAGCTTCAGCTCCTTTGCGAAAGCCTTTCCGGTAACACCAAGTGTCGGAGCAATATCGGCAATAGAATTATCCAGGTAAAAACTTTTCGTGCTTACCTCTTCCCTTTCAGGTTGAATTATTATGCCAATTAAAATAATAACCGCCATTGTTGCTAACGTTCCATAAAGCCACTGTTTCTGCCTTTTTGATAACATTTTAAACCAGGTTTTCATATTTACCTCACTGACTCATTATTTTTCACAATATTTTAAAATGAATTCACTATACTTGGAAATCTATTAATTAATTACAATATCAAAAATGTTATTTGTAAAAAATTAACCTGATTAATTCAATATCTCGTGTATTAATCACCCTACAGGCCGCATGTCCGGCAACTGCCGGACTGCCGGGTTAACCCCGCCGATAGGCGGCCATCCCCCGCAGAATGCGGGGTTCGGTGGATTATTCAACAGTGAATTATAAACAATTTCTGTAAGTAGATATTCTCTTTTTCCCAAAGGGATTCGGAACACTTAATCACTTTTTTCATTTGATGGTGAATAATTCAGGTTAAAAAACTCTTGACAAAAAATATTAGTATAAGCAAATTTCGACCGGAGGACGAATATGGTCGAATATTACACAAAACAAAAATATGAAGACAAAAAATACTTGATTATCTCGGTCGCGGAAAAGTTTTTCTCACGCTTTGGACTCAATAAAACCACAATGGATGAAATCGCAAAAGCCGCGCGCATAGGCAAAGCAACGCTTTATCATTATTTCGTCAGTAAAGAACATATCTTCGCCGAGGTGATTCAAAAAGAATCACGAGTATTGAAAAACAGGTTGAACGAAGCAATAGAGGCAGCTATTAATCCAAAAGAACAGATCAGGGCATATATTATCACAAGAATGAATTATCTAAATACTCTGGCTAATACTTACTCAGCACTAACTGACGAATATCTTGAACATTATGCTTGTGTTAAAAAGTTCAGGCATGATTTTAACAACTATGAAATTCAAACTCTTACATCTATTCTGCGTGATGGTGTTGATCAAAAAATATTTTCAGTTACCAATATAAATGATGTCGCAAAAGTGATAGGTATAGCCTTACGCGGGTTGGAAATTCCAATGCTCACTGAAGATAAATCAGAAAAATTTGAAGATGATGTAAATCTAATGACGGATACTATGCTATATGGAATCTGCAAATAAAATATTTCTAATGTATTCATTCAACTTTAAAAATATTCTATTATGTATTATCAATCAGTTGGAAAACTATTTATAAAGAAAGACAGCATGATTTTCGGCGATAGTATTTTAATACTAAATAACAATTTGAGAAAAATAAAAATATCCGTATTTAAGATTATAAAATTATCGAGGTTTTTTATTAATACTGCAGTTAGAATTGCATTTGTAATTTTCAAATTATCTCTTATTCTGCCCATATTGACATTCGGTGTCTTTATTAGCGTAATATTGAAAATAGTTTTGTTTTTTTCAAACAAATGGCTTTATATCAAAATTAACACTAAATATGTTCTTCGGCCGATATTACGCATTCTATTATTTGTTATCGGAGTGAAAGTAACTCGACCAAAAGATATAACTATTTCAAATGCCATCATCGTTTCAAATCATTGGGGATATCTTGATTCTTTTCTGTTAATGGCTTTCTTCCCGAGTGTGGTAATCTCAAATGTAGATGTAAAACAAATGCCGGCCGTTGGTAAAATTATAAAGATGATGGGGTTTGTATTTGTCGACAGGCAGAATAATAATTCAATACCGGTTATAATAGAAAAATTAACAGAAATAATGAATAACACGGTTTTAAGTATAGCCTTTTTCCCTGAGGGCGGCACAGGAGATGGATTTAAACTAAAAAGATTTAACTCTTCATTTTTTGAATTAGCATTTACTACAAAGAAAAATGTAATTCCGGTTGTTATTCGTATCGAGACAATTAATAAAGAGGCGCCTAATCAAGACAATATGAATCAGGTTGTATTTCATAATTCTCAGGAAAATATTTTAAAGCACTCACTGAAGCTGCTACAGTTAAAATCAATAGAAATTAGTGTTACTGTTCTACCGCAAATTTCTTATTATGAAATACATACTAAATATTTATCACGGAAAAAAATCTGTGAGATAGCAGAAAAAGAAATAATCGATTTTATAGATAAAAATTAGAGGTATTAATATGAATTTCTACCATTCAAATAATAATTATTCCGGCAGTAGCTTAAAATATCTATTTCTACTCCTTTTGTGTTCTGTCTTTACTATAAATACCTATTCAGAAACTGCAACCCGAAACGAAAAAAACAAATCTCCTAAAACCAATAATGTCAATTGTACTTTTGAACAATTAAAGGACAATAATCTCAAAATCGGGCTTGCCCTTAGTGGGGGCGCCGCAAAGGGGCTTGCCCATATCGGCGTTATCAAAGCGCTTGAAGAAACCGGAATACAGGTTGACTTTATTTCAGGAAGCAGTATGGGCGCTCTTATCGGAGCTGCTTATGCATCCGGCATCCCGATTGACACACTTGAAAAAATCGCCATCGATACGGACTGGAAAACCGTAGCTAAATTATTTGTTCCCGGATTATCCACATCCGGTTTAGTTGATGGAAAAAGAGTTAAAGAATTTTTATATACAATTTATGGCGATAAAAAAATAGAGGATTTGCCAATCCCCTTTGCGGCAACAGCGGCTGATATCTCTACCGGTAAATTATATGTCATTAATGAAGGAAGTCTATTAGAAGCTGTTCGTGCAAGCATATCTATTCCAATAGTTTTTACCCCCGTAAAACATAAAGATATATTTTTAGTTGACGGCGGACTGGTGAACCCGGTACCAATCGACGTCGTCAGAGAAATGGGGGCGGATTACATTATCGCCGTTCATGTGCTTCACGGCAGACTTCCCTCTGAAAAAGGAGAATATATCCAAATCGAAAATCCGGTTAAAGAAAAAACATCTATAACCCTAAAAAGTATCAGCGCCCTGATAACAAAACAAATTAAAATTATTGAAAATGGGCAAGAGAAAGAGCCTGAGGAAAAATCAACAGTACAGGATGAGCAACATAAACGTTTGGGAATAGTGAAAATCTCGGAAAATACACTGTACATAGCACAAGATGTAATCGCGCAACTCCAGCTTGAACTATACAAACCCGATTTAATTATCGAACCGGATACACGAAATATAAATTTATATGAGTTTTATCGAGGGAAAGACGCCATTGAAATCGGATATAATGAAACAAAGAAAGTTTTGAAAACATTACAAAAATAATTTTTCATTTTTTGTTATAATTACTAACAAAGGAGGAACTAACGATGATTGATTTATTAAAAAAAGGTATTCTAATGGGATTAGGTGCAATCACTATCACCAAAGAAAAAGCAGAACAACTGGTTGATGAACTT
>JAHIOG010000054.1 GCA_018895675.1 bacterium | reverse complement strand
TTGTCAAGCATTAAGCAAATTAGGGCAATTAAACCGTTTTTTCGGCTGCGTCAGGAGCTCACTCCCGGCGCATTTATCGCAACTCTTCATCGCACCATCAGGTCTAAGGACCTGACATAACTATAAAAATCTATTCGTATTGAATCCGTTATTAATCTCCATTGTATGCCTAACATAGAAATGAGCCGCCTGACGAAGCGGGGTGAGTGCTTATACGAGCCTTCCAATCGCGTAGTCAGGTCGGCTCGATTGATTTGTTATGTTTTTATCATTATTGTCTGCTTTTTATTCAAATTCTATCCATTCTGGCGGAATAAGTTTCTCCAATACCTTTTTCCATTTTTCTGAAAGTAAATTAAGCCCCACCTGATATGATGCATTCATCCAGCCAAATCCTTCCTTAGTCATATAGGAAAATTTTGTTCCAACATTTCCATATTCTGTAAAAACAGCATGGGATCGCTTGACAACATCAAATTTTTCAGGAATTGTCCCATTGTAGTCAACCGCGTTTCTGGTAATTGTGTAGAGCCATTTGTAAATTAATCTATCGGCTATTTTTATATATTCGTAATTGCGTAACCCTTCCCAAATAAGCATTTGATGTGGCGGCCAGCCGTTGGGATAATCCCATTGTCGCTCTATGCCTTTTATGCCATATTTTTCTAAGCTCACTTTGGTACTACTCAGAATGCCCCCCTTGCTTTCGAGATGGGTCAATGCTTTTGAAATAAACGTTTTTGCCTGATCATTGTTGAGTATTTTTGTTTCTGGATTATTTGGATGGCAAGCCCAGAGAGGATAGAATGTAGTAGCGCTGATATAATCTGATTGTTTTTTACTTGGAATGTAATAGTCATAAAACTTATGTTTCTTTGGGTTCCACAAATATTGCAATATCAGCTGTTTCCTTTTTTTTGCGCGTGCGTACCATGTATCACCTTGTTCTCCATCAATGGTATCATGAAAGATATCTTTAATCATAAAAGCGATATCAAGCTCGTATTTATAAAGGAGGGAGTTTAAATCAACAGTTACAAAATCTGCACATCGATCTTTGTTGTTTATTCGCCATCTATATGTTGTGTCATGTCCTGATTCTCTTACTGCACGATCGTGAATAAAAAATTCATCCAATTCAGGTTCTTTAATTAATCCCTGTTTGTAAAGGTTTTCGAATTCAGATAATGGCAGGTTGTGCTTTTTTGCGAATGGCTCAAGTATTGAATCGAAGTGCCCCGGTTCAACCTCGGGAGGCATTCCTACTCCTGTCCCGTAGTATCGGCTAAGGCCAATACTAGTCAGATGGTCTTTATTCATCCAGACATCACGGTACTCTTTAATTGCTGCATAAAGAACTCTTTTAAGCCACTGCCTGGATTCTTCTGTCTTGGGCAATCCATGATATACTGCGAGTGCCATAGAAGTTAGAAAAGGAGGTTGAGATCGCGTTAAATAGTAACTCCGATTTGCATTTAATATTTTCCCGTAGTTTTCTATTTCATATACGAAATTATCTACCATTGCTTTTGCCAATTTAATTTCTCCATCCACAATAAGTCCAAGCGATTCAAAATAGCTATCCCACCCATACATTTCATTAAATCTTCCTCCCGGAACGACAAAGGGGACACCTTTTATTTCACCCGAACCATTTCTTTCCAATGCAAGAGGGAGAAGGCCATGTTTACCTTCAAGTTTCTTAATGGTGTAGGGATTTATATCTTTGGGCAATCGGACTACTTTAAGATTGATATTTGTTAATTCTTTGCTTACATCTGTAAAATAATCAAATGCAAATGTATCATTATGTGAGACATATAAATACTTAGTTGTACTAGTCGATATTTTACTATCTTCCAAAGCTTCCATAATATGCTGCGCATCGATTCTACGAGTCAGACCATCCCAATAGTATTCTTTTATCATCGTTGAGATGCGCTGAACTGGATTCTCAAAAATTCTTTCTGTTGAGATTGTTGCTTTTTTCTTGCCTGACTCTTTTTGAAGAATAAGTTCTTGAAGGAGATTGGCAAGGTAATATGTTCCATTGATTTCATATATTTGATTATCTATTGCTTTCAATGCAAATCGTTTATCCCCTCTTTCGGTATTTTCGATAGGAAAATCATCAATAGTAATTTTTTTGTCGTTATCTGTATCCTCTTCTTTTAGTAAGATATTCAAGGTATGTGTTACTTCTACCTCGATTGTTTTAGCGAAAAGGGCCTTTTGGCTACAGAAAAGGAAGGCGATAGGTATAGTGAAACTAATAATTATCTTTAGTGAATTCATATTATTTTTAAACCTAACAAGTTATTCTATAGTTTTCCATATAACATTCAAATATTACTGGAATTTTATCGATTTCCAAGAATATTCTATGCCTAATTCTATCTTATGCTAACTGTATAACATTACAAGCAGGATAATATAAAGAAGCTGTAAAACTTCATATGCTTGATGGACCTGGTCAAATTTCAAAATTGCACACAAATAATAAAACGAAATAAGCATCACAACTCTATCCGGTTTATTTTTTCAGGGCAGCTTTAATAATTATTCCCGGTTTGAAATGAGTCTTTTTCTCCCAAAGGGAATCTTCGATCGTGGAGGAACGTAAATGACCTCGTTGGTTCGTGGGTTGCGGGCTTTTGGTTTCGCCCTGGTGGGTTTAACTTCGAAGACACCAAAACCACGGATCTCGATACGTAAATTCATCGAAGATTCCCTTTGGGAAAAGTTGTGGAAAACGTTTGGCCTGAGCGTTTTGCCGTAATTTCTACGACATCTTTCTTCGTATAGGTTCGTGCGCGCATGAATTACCTCCTTTTTCTACTGATATAATTTCTTGAATACTTTGCAATTTCGCTGAAATCCGGGCTTCCTGAACCCTGGATTGACGACAACGTCTCGTTGTATCAATCCTTATTTGTTATGTGCGTTTTTATTTATTACACTTATTTAAAAATCAATTAACTCTTTTTCAATATCAGGATAGAACTTATCTATTAATTTCTGGATTCTAATTGTTTGACTGAGAGCCGTCACAATCCGGCAATAGCGCGGTACATCGTCCATGATACGAACTTTACGATCTTTGAGATATTTCTGTAAAACTTGATAACCACCGACATGATATTGCCAGACCTCCGGGGTAATACCTTCAAAATACTTATCCTGGTTGATGTAAATACGCTGTTCATCTTCATTGTAAGTGATCTTTTCAACCCGGCTGTTATCGCCGCTGCCCTGGTAACGGGCAATAGGAACGTCAAGCAGCGGACTTTTAAGTAAGTGTAAATCTG
>JAHIOG010000534.1 GCA_018895675.1 bacterium | reverse complement strand
GTTTCAGTCGATTTATCAAAGAAATAATCCGCGCCACTCTCAAGACATTTTGTACGATACTGCGGATAAGGATAATCGGTAAAAATGATCACTATTAATTTCGGATTTTTTTCTTTTACTACTTTTAAGACATGAATTCCACCTTCGCCAGGCATCCGAATATCGAGTATTACTAAATCCGGTTTATTTTTATTTATATCACGAATAGCAGATTTTGTATCCTGGCTTTCCCCAACGATTTTAACACCATCCAATTCGGAAATAATTGTGATCAAATGATTCCTCAAAATGTCCGAATCGTCAGCAATGAGGATTTTCATGCCAACATCTTGTATTTATATTTGTCTGAGTTTACCATATGCGGGGTTAATCTATTAAAATATTATCACGCTGAAAATCGGACGATGACTATAAACATTGTAGGAATTATAGAAGCAAT
Organism: bacterium; assembly: GCA_018895675.1. GTDB lineage: Bacteria > Fidelibacterota > UBA2242 > UBA2242 > UBA2242 > UBA9312. The sequence continues at coordinate 5,111 of JAHIOG010000534.1, read as the reverse complement.
GCTATAGGTGTTTGTCCTACATTAATGCACAACAATCACTCCTGTTTGTTGATTCCTGTTTGTGGGACGTTGGAGTGCTGGAGTACTGGAGCGTTGAGACGAGTGGTAAAACAATCACTCTGATTGTTAATTCCTGCTTGTGAGACGTTGGAGTGCTGGAGTATTGGAGTGTTGGAGCGTTGAGACGAGTGGTATTGGACGAGTGGTAAGGTCAGAAACCTTCAGAAGGTTTAATAAAAATATTTACAGACTGATCAGGATAATTGATACAACCTTCTGAAGGTTGGGTTTATTCTCGTTCCCGGCTCTCCCCCTGCCTGTCGGTAATCATGTCGGGCAGACGCTCAGGAACGGTATAAGAATTTTGACCTACAGTGATTTAGTTCTGTAGATATCTTTCCTGCCTCCAACACGTAATATCAATATCAATAGATGATTATTTTTAATCGAATAAATAACTCGATAGTTTCCTGATCTGAGGCGAAAATAACCTTTAAAACCGCCTTTTAATGCTTGCCCTAAATGTGGCGATTTTGATAATTCACTAACTTTTTGAAGAATTTGTTTAGCATCGCTATCAGGAATATTTTTTAATTCTCTTAACGCTCTGCTATCCCATTCTATTCTATAACAATCCATATTCTTTTAAAACGTCTTCGTGTGGAATTAATTGTTGGTTGGGATCTTCATTTCTTGATTTCGCAATGATGCCATCAAAATTATCGATGTAAAATGATAGCGCCTTTTTAATCATGGAACTTTTTGTTTCATGAATTTCAGATGCCAGCGCTTCTATTTCATCTAAAAATGGCTCGTCAATTTTAAAGCTTACGGTTTTCACAATTACTTTCTCCATATTTCATGATGGTAATATACGGTAATACCGGTAATATGTAAATAACTTTTTTACTCTCAGCAGGTCGGTTGCAGAGCAAAGCCCGGTAACAAGAAAAGGATATCTTTGCGAAAGCTATCTAATGGCACTTCACGAAATCTACTTTGATCTTTAGCGTAATCCGAAGCAACTTTCGCAAAGTTAATTATCACGAAGGAGCATTGTGGTTAATAATACACTGTTATCTATCCGATAACGCCAGTCCATGCCGAATGGCATAGCAAATCATCTCCGCATTATTTTTCATGTTCATTTTTTTCAGAATACGAGCACGATTTGTGCTTATTGTTTTCACGCTTAATGAAAGTTCTTCTGCTATTTGCCCGACAGTCATTCCTGAACCAATTAGTCGTAGTACTTGAAATTCGCGATCGGAAAGTTTTTCATGAACCGCTTTTTGTCGATTTTCGTCGAGAGACGACGCCAATTTTTCAGCAAGATCGGCGCTGATATATTTCCTGCCTCCAGAAATCTTTCTTACTGCAAATATCAATTGTTCTGAAGCTGTTTCTTTTGTCAGGTATCCTGAAGCTCCGGCTTTTAATACTCGCACTGCATACTGGTCTTCGGAATACATACTCAACACTAACACCGGAATTGCAGGATAATGAGTCTTGATATGTTTTAATACATCAAGTCCGCCTCTTCCGGGCATGAAAATATCCAGTATAACGACATCATACCGGTTTTTACTGATTTTTTCAATGACTTCAGCGCCGTTCGCCGCTTCTCCGGTTACGACGATATCCGAAGTTTCTTTAAAGATTTGTTTTAATCCGTCTCTGACGATTGCGTGATCATCAGCAATCAGTACATTAATCATTATGCAATTTTTCCGGGTTTGATAGGTAATATAACTTTTACCGTTGTGCCTTTTGATCGGATTCCACTGATAATGACTTTTCCCTCCCACGGATTTACCCGTTCTTTTAGTCCAATCAGCCCGAGGGACTTTGGACTATTGATCTGGTCTTCGGTAATGCCGATGCCATTATCCCTTATTTCCATTTTTAATGTATCATCATCAAACTGTAAACGCGCCTGTACCTTCGTGGCTTTTGAATGTCGGGCGACGTTCGTCAGAGATTCCTGGAAAATTCTAAAAACGGAAATCGAGCGGTCCTGCTCAAGGATATGTTCTTTTTCGTCGAGATCAAGATCACATTTAATTCCGGTGCGGTTTTGAAATTCACCGCAATACCATTCAATTGCTGCAGGCAGCCCAAGATCGTCAATCAAACCAGGTCGAAGTTCTGTCGATATTCTGCGCACCGTCATAATAGTCATATCGACTAAATCAGACATCGACTGAACTTTTTTAAGCTGATCTATCTGGTATGAGTTAAGCCGCTTCTGCATCCAGATCAAATCCATTTTCAGTGCGGTCAACACCTGTCCCAACTCATCATGAATCTCTCTGGCCATGATCAATCGCTCTTCTTCACGAATTGATTGTAAATGAGAAGCCAGATTTCGTAACTGATCACGGGAATTTTTCAAATCCCGTTCAGCATTTTTTTGATCGGTAATATCAATTACCACGCCTCGTAAACCAACCGGTTTTCCATTCTGCAGGATCGGGTTGGAGTAAAAAAGAGATTGAAATGTACTGCCATCTTTACGAAGCGATGTATATTCGTTACCTTTTAAAGCCGTTCCGTCAAGAATCGATTGGATATTCTGTTTAACTCTCTCCCGGTCTTCCGGGATAAATAGTTGTAAGAAGTTGACTCCTTTGTCTATATCTTCTTGAGTATATCCAAAGCATTGAATACCATAATTGTTAGTAAACTTGAAATTACCATGCAAATCCATTTCATAGACAGTCTGAGGTAATAATTCAACTAAATCACGAAATTTTTTCCTTTTTTTAATAAGTTCGCTCTCGGCATTCTTCAGCTCGTCTTCTGTTTTTTCCAGTTCACCGATCCTTGCATTCAGACGGCGGATTTCATCTTTTAACTGTTTTACTTCTGGATTTTTTATCATGTATAGAGTTTATTCAGGAAGTTTAAAGGCTTCGAGTAAAGCGTCTTTGGCTTTTTCCAGACTGGATTCGCCGATAATGCAGCTGATACTCGATATACTTGTTGATATTCCTAAAATATTTATTTTGTATTTTCCAAGCTGCTCACACATTTTACCGGATATTGCCGGTTTTTCCTTAAAGTGCGGGACATAAACAACAAGGATGGCTATATCATCTTGCCATTTATCTCCACGGGCGCGGACGATTCCCTTCATACTGCCCAACAATTTACGCACTTTATCTTTGTATTCCGATTTAAAACAGAATGTAATATCCGCCGTTCCCTCAAGATTTTCGCTCTCGGTAATAAATTCCACGTTGATTTGATTAATACCCAGCTGCATTAGAATTTTGCCGGCAACACCGGGTTGGTTGGGCGCTGATAGTATTGAGACCATAATCAGATCAGCGTATTCAAGGATACCGCCTATAATGATTTTATCAGATATACGCTCCATTATTAATTTTTACCTATATATTTCTGAATTAATTTAATCAGGGTCTTGGGCATAACCGGTTTTTCAATAAATTCATCCACGGGAAGGACGTCGTCATTCTTTTTGTACTGATAGCCGGTCTGCTGGCAAACAGCTGTAAGAATGATGATCGGTATGTTGGCAATATCTGGCTGTGAGCGAATCTTTTCGGCAATATAGAATCCCTCGTCTTCTGTCCGCATCATTACATCCAGAATAATCAGATCCGGTTTTTCTTTTTCTACAAGACGAAAACCGCGATCACCGTCCTGGGCGTCTATCACGTCATAACCGTGACTCTCCAGTACAATCCTCAACACCTCAACCAGATCGATATCGTCATCTACTATTAGTATTTTATGAGACATTGATTTACCCTTTTACCTGTTTCTGAATTTCACCGCCGATAAAATAATCAATATTTTTATTGAATGCCTTCATTTTTTCACTAATTTTCAACATCAGGCAACTTTTCTATCGGGAATTTACAAGTGAGACAATCAGATTCACAGCTTCTTCCAGATTTTCACCGGTTTTTGCTGAACATTTTACCAACCGGATATCGCTATTTATCTGTTTAATATTCTTTTCAAGAAGTGATATATCCATATCGAGGTACCGGATAAGATCTATCTTATTAATTATTGCAGTGTCACAAACCCGGAACATCAACGGATATTTCAACGGTTTATCTTCGCCCTCTGTCGTACTGATCACTACAAAATTGAAATTTGCGCCGGTATCAAATTCCGCCGGACAAACAAGATTGCCGACGTTTTCTATAAAGATTAAATCAAGCTTACTCAAATCAAATTTATGTAATGCCGGTAAAATCACTTCCGCTCCGAGATGACAATCGCCGCCAAAAGGTTCGGTATTGATCTGGGCTACCGGAATGTTCATCTGCGCAATTCGCTCCGCATCAGTTGTGGTCGTTATATCGCCTTCTATCACGGCGATTCTTAAACCTTTTTTTGTCAGTTCCGGTATTAATCGTTCCAAAAAAGTTGTTTTTCCGGAACCGGGTGAACTCATGATATTTACGAGTGTAAATCCCTCTTTTTTTGCAACGTTCCGGATGTCGCCGGCTAATTGATCATTGGCTTCCAAGACATCTCTGACAATTTGTATTTTCATCCTGTCTCCTGAATATTATGTATCTCTAAATTCAATACTATCTATATACAATTCATCTCCGCTGATAATCTCAATTTCCGGCGACGAGCAGGTTTCACATCGGAACACCGGTTCGTCAAGTATATGTTTGGCTTTACAGTTTTTACATCGAATTTTAATCGGTATTTCAGAGATTTTCAATTCAGCATCTGCTAGAAACGGTTTATCTCTTTTCATGACGTCAAAGCTAAATTGCAGCGATTCCGGGATGATCGCCCGCATCTTCCCGGCGACAAAATAGACAAATTCAATATCTTCCGTCTCTCCTGCTTTGCGGATTTCTTCTTCGACAATGCTTATAATATTTGTGGCTATCTGTAGTTCATGCATACCGGGCGAAATTTAGTAGAAAGCCATAAAGAATCAAAGGTTATCAATTTTTTAGTAACACGAACACTCCTGTTCGTGTATATATTTCGAAAACGGTAAAAGAAACCGTTAACTAATAATCAAACATATATTTGTCCTTTAAAAGCAAGGGAAAAATAGTATTCCCTTACGAAAGATATATTTTTCGTTCATAAACATTGCTCAC
>JAHIOG010000533.1 GCA_018895675.1 bacterium | reverse complement strand
TGAGGAGCTTGTCCCGACGAGTCAGCAATTTTTTTAGTCCCATATATTTGACTAATATTGTTTGCAATAGAATGAAAAAATCACATAATGGTCTAATATAATATGGCGCTTTCGATTTGCTTATTATATTTGAAAAAATTATAAATATTTTCAACTTGGTATGGTAATTTCTTTTAACGTAAAGTGAAACAACAAACTTACAAATCGTGCTTATTTTACAGACAAACAAAAGTGATTTTGTTTAATCGCCATAATATATTTGACTATTTCAACCTGAATTTGTATATTCTATCTGTAAAAAAAGTGAGGTGGAAAATGCAAAAGACTAATAATGAAACAGATAATCTTTCCTTCTTAGGCCCCTCAGGCACTCTTCCCATTAAGTCTGATGATAAAGCTGCCATTAAATTAGCAATGCTCATTGATGGCAGGTGTATGGGATTGGGACCACTTAAAGCTGCTGAAAGGTATGGATATACCAAGCAACGTTTCTTTCAGATTTTGCATGCTTATAATGAAAGAGGTATAGAAGCACTCAAAGATAAGAAGAAAGGTCCGCAGCGAAAATATGTTCGCACGGAAGTGATTGAAAATCAGATTATACGTCATCGTTTTCTGGATCCGGATGCAAATTCAAAAGTCATTGCACAGAAATTAAGACAGAGTGGTTATAATGTAAGCCAGAGAAGTGTTGAACGTACCATTACAGAAAAAGGGTTACAAAAAAAAACTCCATTTGTTAAATCCTCAAAAAGAGGTAAAACCGGTTAAAGTTCATATAACGAAACGGAGGACGGAAAACCGTCCTGCAGATGTAAAAAGCATAGAGCGTGGTGTTAGAGAATTATTGGCACAGAAAGTATCCGGAACTTTGTTAGGTATATGGTTATTGGTTCCGGAACATTTGCGTTTAGGAACATGGGATTTACTAACTACATGGACCGGCGATAATTCCAGTGGAATAGAACCACGTTTAGCCCTTCAGATGGTTCATGAATCCGCGTTATGTACAACAGGGATTCGTCAAACACGTTCCTTATGTCATCAAAGTTTTGAATTGGCAAACGGTTTACCATACATTGCCACAGATGAGGAAGTTCATTATTTATTGAATGAACATTGTGTTGATGAAGCGAAACAGTTGCAGATCAAGTTGGCTTTGCTTCGTCAATCCCTTGGACACTATAAGAGTGATGTTTTAGCTTTTGACCCCCACCGAATTCGTACTTATTCTCGCCGTATTATGCCAAAAAAGAAGAGTCGTCCCAATGAACGTTCCAATTCAGTTCTACAGACATTTTTTAGTTTAGACGTACATACGGGACAACCTTTGGGATTTACCATAGGGTCATCAGGGAAAACAACTACAAGAGCTTCTTTAGAATTGTTAGAGGTGATGGACATGATTTTACCATCAAATAATGTGTTACTTTTAGCAGATACAGAACATGAAAGTTGTGGATTAATAGATCACATTATCGAAAGTGACAGATACGATATTTTAATGCCCGCTGCCCGAAATGAAGCTGTTATCAATACAATTAAAAATCTGGAATATAAGCGTCATTGGGCAGGTTATGCCACTGCTGAAACACAATACAGACATAAAGAAAGTAAGCATGAATTCAAACTAATTGGACAGCGTAGCGGTGAAAAGGAAGAAGAATACAGCTATAAACCTTTTATTAGTACTGGAAATCATTGGAAGAATAAATTGGAGTTAATTACAGAAAACTATCCGGAGCGATGGACTATTGAAGAATTCTTCAACTTTGAGGGAGCGATGGGATGGGATCGTGCAGCAACTATGAATTTAAACATTCGATATGGGAAACTATCTTTGGCTCTTATTGCTCAAGCGGCAAATTACCAACTTAAGAAGAAATTACCGGAACCATATAGAAAATGGACAGCGAAGCATTTAGCAGATTCTATTCTACGTGGAATTGATGGTGATCTGCGTGTAAAGGATGATACTATAATTGCTACTTTGTATAACGTACCCGAATCATTAAATTTGAAACAATCTTATGAAGATTTACCAAATAAGTTAGAGAGAGAAGGCATCAATCCTAAAATACCATGGTTGTTTGATTTTAAGTTGGATTTTCGTTTTAAATAGTGTTGAAAGGTCAAATTTATTTGGTCTATAAAATTGCTGACGAGTCGGGAAAGAACCGGGTTGGACTGGTGTGTTGGTCTTAAGCGATTCTTCGGTCGTTCCTCCCTCAGAATGACACATACCCGCCTGCTTCCTCCGAAGGAGGGCAGGCAGGTAATCACTTTTTGTAAAGTGTAATTGTGCAGTATAAATTCCTTATGTTAGAGGAACAATAAAAATCTACTTGCATTTACACATATACATGTGTAAGTTTTTCGTGTAAGATAAAGGAGATAAAAACAATGCCGACAAATTTAGCTATAGATGATAAACTTATAGAATCGGCTCGGGTAATTGGAAAGCATCGAACCAAGAAGGCTGCCGTTACTGAAGCATTAATAGAATATATTGAGAGAAGAAAACAAATAGATGTTCTCGAATTATTTGGAAAGATAGAATATGACCCGGACTATAATTATAAAGAACAGCGGATGAAAATTTGAAAGTTTTAGTCGATACCTGTATATGGTCTCAGTCGTTACGGCGAGATATATATAAAAGTAATCCGGTTGTTATTGAACTTATTGAATTAATTAAAGAAGTTAGAGTTCAAATGATAGGGCCAATACGCCAGGAGTTATTATCAGGTATTCGATCGACAACTCAGCATGAAAATTTAAAAAATCATCTCTCAGCTTTTCCGGATTTAATGATAAAAATACAAGATTACGAGAAAGCCGCTGAATATTATAATCTGGCCCGTAAGAATGGAATGCAAGGATCAAACACCGATTTTTTAATATGTTCAATATCCAACAGATATAATATGCCTGTATTTACCGTTGATAAAGATTTTGAATTATTTAAGAATATTTTACCAATCGAATTATATCGGATCAGAAAAATTTCTGAATAAATTTCCTCTAACGAATCGTTTATAGAAAGTAAAGTCAAGCACATAATTCACCTTAACCCCGAGTTTTTGACTTTAAGGGCGCCATAAAGACGGTTGAAATTTTACTAATGTCGCACTGCCTATTTTCATAGAGGATATTTCAAAATTTTTTTACTTGCATTCGTAGTAACATATATGTTACCTTTTGTCCATGGATTGGAGCATCGAATATTACAGTAGTGAAGTTGAGGAATCTGTTCTAGATTTACCAGACGGTTTGCTGGCAAGATATTTAAGATTAACTGATTTAATGCTGGAATTTGGCCCAAATTTGGGGATGTCTCATACGAAAGCAATTAAAGATGGACTATTCGAACTTCGTATCAAAAGTAAAGAGGGAATTGCCAGGGTTTTTTATTGTACTGTGATTAATAAAAGAATTTTTATGCTCAATATTTTTATTAAAAAATCTCAGAAAACTCCTAAGAAAGAATTAAAACTTGCAATGTCAAGATTAAAAGAGGTGAAAGATAATGAAACATAGTGAATTAAAAGAAAAAGCATTAAAAAGAAAAGGTGTTAATACTGAATATAAATCTCTTGAACTGGAATTTACACTTTTAAGAACAATGTTATTTGCCCGTCGAAAGGCAGGATTAAGTCAAGCGCAAATTGCAGAGCGAATGGGGACAAAACCTCCAGCGATTACCCGATTGGAATCTTCTTTGACGAGCGGCAAACATTCGCCATCACTCGCTACTATAAAAAAATATGCAGAAGCAATTGGCTGCCATTTAGAAATTCGACTAGTTCAAAATTGATTTTGAATTGAACATTTTTTACAAAAGGAAATCCTTTACTGTTAAGTTTATCACACAACGAAATGCTTCGGTTAACGCGGGTATAACGAACCATTTATAGAAAGTAAAGTCAAGATATAAAAAATTGTTTAAACAATATATTATATACTATTTCAGGAAGCCCTAATTACAGACTCAGGTCAACAGATAATACCCACCTCATGGCAAAATTATCTTTTTTATCCACAGGATGGGATACCCAGAAAGGGGAGTGAATACCTATCAGAATCGTTTCCAGGGCGTTGAATTCCGCACCGATACCGGCATCGTATTTGAATTGATTCAGTGAGGCTTTAGCGAAAGATTCCGGTATTATACCTGAATCGAGAAAGAGGATCAGGTCGAATATTGCCGGATCGACAGTGGCAAAACTCCAGCGAATTTCTGTGTTACTGGTAAGGATATTTTTTCCTTTCGGTGATGAGGCGCCGTATCCGCGCATATCACCGGCGCCCTTGACCAGACGGAATGATTCGAAACTCAAATTCTCCAGGGTGTTTTTACCGAAAAAATAAAAATATCGTTGTCTGGGCATCCGACCATTGGAAGCGCCAAAAAAGATTCGTTCGTAGATCCATGATTTTTTTGTGGGACGGAATTTTACCAGTCCATCTACGACCAATTTTGTATACTCATAATCGGTTTCAAACTGCGGAATACCGGCGCTTATATTAATACGTAAGATATGCCGAGAGTTACCCCAGTTGTGAAAATTGACAATATCTATGAAAGGATTTAGCAGCTTTCCCCGTTGCCATTTGTCAGCGTTCAGAAACTCCAGAGTGCGCACATTCAGGTACTTTGCTCCAAAACTAATTTTTTTGTAACCTTGAATTTGGTGCAGCAATGGATATTGGATTTCTCCCAGGTAAATTTCCGAACTGACGGTGGTTTCGTGCAATCCAAAATAATCCCTCGACCGGAATTGAATACGAGGCTGAAAAAAAAGCGCTAATAAAGACGTGCTGTAACTGATATCATATCCGACAGTTTGACTTTTTAAGCCATAGTTGAGCCCTATCGTCCATTCGTCCAGGCTCTGGGCTGAAAAAGCGGGCGCATATTGATCCAATAGCGACCACGTAATTTTATTCCAATGCGGCTCACATCCCGTTTATTAAAGTCGAAAGTGGGATAGTAAAAAATCTGGTATGCATCGATACTTGGGATGCCAATCAGGAAATTGAAAAGTATCT
>JAHIOG010000004.1 GCA_018895675.1 bacterium | reverse complement strand
TGATAGTTGATCAGTATTCATTCGATTGTAATTCAGTAGTTATTGAAGACTGTGTGGAAAAAGTGAAAAGGAAAAGTGAGAAGAGAAAATCATCTAATGGCTACTGGTTACCGATCACCCATTCATTCATTCACACATTACTCCATCACTTCTCCGAAGGACTAAACTTATCGGCTAACAAAGATTAGAAATAACGGGGTGAACGGTTACGGAGGGTAAAAATCATGACAGAGTTTAAGTGTCGTTTAATCACAGATGATGGTGTAGTCCTGGAAAAGGTTATCAGTGCCGATTCCAAATATGAAATATACGATAATGCAGAAGTGAGAAAGGAGCTGGTTCTATCTATTAAAAAGCATAAAGAGCCTTTTGCCTTGCAAGATTTCCTGGACAAACTCCAGCAAGTAAAACCACAGGAAATAGAGCGTTTTACATCTCAATTGTCTATAATGCTTGATGCTGGAGTTCCATTACTTTCCAGTCTTGCTACCATTGCGGATCAGGTAGAGACGGATAAGATGAAGAGAGTGATACAATCACTGGCTGAGGAGCTTAATAGTGGCTCATCCTTTTCCCAGGCTATAAGAAAATATCCGCGTGTTTTCTCTCTGATGTATGCGAATATGATTGAGGCTGGTGAAAAAGCGGGAGTTATGGATGTAATTCTTAAGCGATTATCCCAGTTTATCGGTAGTGAACTTTTGATTCGGGATAATCTCAAATCAGCTTTGCGCTATCCTATAATAGTGTTTTGTGTTTTGATCATTGCATTCACAGGTGCTATTCTATTCGTAATTCCAAGATTTGCAAACCTTTACCTGTCACAGGGAGTCGAGTTACCTCTGCCAACCCGTATCTTAATTGGAATTAACCAGGCGGTTACAAATTATTGGTTGTATACTCTCATTGCTGTTATCACTGTGGTAATCGGGATTATTTATTTTGTTCGTACTCCAACAGGCAAAAAGACGATAGATTTCATTAAATTGAAGTTTCCTGTTTTTAAACGTATTTTCTTGAGCAATACAATGGCTCGTTTTGCTCACATGTTGGAGACTCTAAGTCGAAGTGGAATTCAGATCACTTCAGCTATGAAAACCGTTGAAAAGACTGTTGGTAATATAATTATCGGCGAGGACATAGCTGCAGCAAGGCAAAAAGTCGAAGAAGGGATAGCTATCGCAGAGGCCCTTTCAAGCAGCAAGTATTTTCCTGCCATTACTCTGAAAATGATAAGTGTCGGGGAGAAATCCGGCGCTTTGGATGAAATGCTGAATAAAGTCGCTCAGCAATATGATAGTGAGGTGGAGCATCTAACCAAAAGATTAACTGCTATGATTGAACCCATGATGATAGTAGTGATAGGAGCATTTCTGCTATTGATCGCGCTGGGGATCTTTATGCCCATGTGGAAGTTATATGAAGTATTCTAATGATAAAAACAATGTTGAGATTAATTACGTATAAGACCAGCTTTTTGAGGCTTGAATTTTCTATTTATAAATAATTTATGTATATTCTAATTATGTTAATGGACTATCTAACGTTAAGGAGAACCTAAAATGGGTAATGAAAATGAAGTTGAGAAGAAAGACTGGCGTTATAAACTTTTTAAAAAGCGTTATTCAGCCTGGATATACTCTGGAGTTCTATTAGTAGTTGTCTTTATATTTTACTTGATTTTACGACAATATTTCTGATAACTTAAATTATCTATCACTTCTCTCTATAGAACCAAAAATCTGATCCGCGATAGATCAGGAAGATTGTCGTTATAATTTTTATCTTTGATGGCTTCGTAAAAAGTCCTCTCGCAAAGACGCCCTGAAACACTTCGCTACAGGGCAGGCAAAGACCGCTAAGTTCTTTATAATTATGAAATTGCGGGAATTTATCGTAAATTATTGTAACTATTGGGATTATCAAATAATAAAATTTCTCCATAATACTTTTCACGAGTTCATCATCTTTGATTATTAGAATCCAAATAAACTGTTCCGTTTTGTTGCACTGACTGTAATGATTCGGTACAGTTTACGGTGGTTTTAAAATCTTGCCTCGTCGGTGAAAAATTTGGTACGATTGTTGTATTATATCCTGCGATGTGTAGTAAACTAATAATTAATTAACAAAAGGAGAAAAGAATGAAGTCCAAGAAAAATCGTTTAGGCTTTACATTGATCGAGCTGGTTGTGACAACCGCGATTATGGGTACTCTGGCCGCTGTTGCGGTGCCCAGTTTTATTGAGACTCAGGCAAAAGCAAAGTCAGCGAAGACCATGAGCAACATTAGTGAGATTGGCTCAAAGATCGGTCAAGTGTATAATGAGCTCTCCGGTGAATATGGTGATATGAAGTTGGAAGGTTCAATAGTTGATTTTACAGGGACTGTAATTGCTGACACCACTTCAATCTTATCAGAGAATGCTACTGTCCCAGATGCGTCAGCCGCTCGAACATGGGGTGACATTTTTGAGAACCTCCCACTTTCACCCTTTGGTAATATTGCATATGAATACTATATCTCTACGGTTGGTAGTGTTATTTACAACACTGATGACCAGGGGAATGTGACGGTAACTGTGACTCCATGGCAAATTGTGATCTATGATAAAGAATCTGCGCCTGTAAGCGCCACGGCAATGGGTCTCAGCATGGAGTTCTCATACTAAATAACAAATAGAAATGAGGAAAAACAAAATGAAATTAACAAACAACAAAGGTTTCACGCTAATCGAGCTCATTCTGGTGATTGTGATCATGGGTATTCTGATGGCTGTGGCTATACCGAAGTTCTCAGGTCTTTTGAAAGAGGTACGGCTGCAAACTGAGAATGCAGTAATAAGTCAGCTCAAAGCAGGTTTAGAGCAATCTGCTGCCGAAAACCTTGTAACGGTTGGTCAATGGGATTATCCTGCTCAGAGCACAGATATTCTTAGTACTCTGATGGATGAAGTTCCGGATGGTTGGACTTATCTTGATAGTATAATTACTTATACAAGGGAAGATAGTACAATTAGTTGGAAATATACTCCAACAGATGCTGGAGGCGCCGGTAGAGGCAGTTATACAATCGTCAGGCAAACATCGGTAGTTGTTCAGTAAGAGAAAGACTCTGTAGAGATGAAAGTAAAAAGAGAAAAGCGCTCCTATGCTGAGGGAGCGTTTTTCTTTCTAATCAAAACTGTTGGTGGCTTCAGTTTGATAGAGCTTATAGTCACTATATCCATAATGGGGTTATTAGCAGTGATGGTAACCCCGATTTATACAAAATGGAGCGCTAATGCTAAAATCGCCCGCTCTGAAGCAGACCTTGAATCAATAAGAAGGGCTTTTGTCAACCACTACTATGAAAGTATGATTGCCGGTCACCCGGAATTTCCCCCGGCGCCAGCTGATAGTTTGATGACCCCTGAGTGGGCAAATACTCCCAGTCTAACTGGTGATAAAACCCCTGCATCCTTATTCTCAGAAGGCAGGGTTCCTATAAATCCCATGGATAATTACTACAAGTACGGTCGTCTTGAGGATACCGGAGGTATAATTGGCGGATTTATATTGAGAGACCCGGATATTAAAACCTCAGTAACATTTCAGCCTTAAATTATAAATTAATCAGGTCAGATAACTCAAGCTTCGCATTTCTTTAAAGCTTTTATTATTATGAATTTGAATAGCCCCCAGTTTCAACTGGGGGTATAATTCTTGCCAAAGGCATCTGCCTATCGGCTGAAAAGTTGGGGGCTATTCAAATAACATTAAATATTATTTCTAGTGTCATGTCAAGCCTTTATTGTCAGATAAATATCAGCATGAGATTAACATCGCAATTCATTATCTCAAAGAGATGTCTTTCCGTAGGAATCTCTACGAGTCGTCTGACCTTCGTGATCGACACAATGTCATAATGTTAAGAAAGAGAACAATCAAGCCGACTAAAGTCGGATAAAGCGTATTATTTTCACAACCCACCGAATAAATTCGGTGGTTAAAGTTTAACATAACTGATTACTCAAGCAAATTGTAACCATTCACTTTTTTATCCGGCGTATCATGATTCATCGGGAGGAGACGGAAGTGAATGGAAAACAAATCACTCTCATTACTTTTCCGACTTTAGTCGGCATTATTCCTAATTTAATGATATTGTTTTGAAGAAAGGTGCTGTGCATTCGCGGGCAATATCCGACATTTTGAAATTGACACGACACTAGCCTGCGAAACTTGAGTAAAATAGAATTACATGTTAACGTAAGTTCAATAACCCAATCTATCTTTGGTTGCCAAAATGGTAAGTTATTTTTTCTCACCCCTTTAGACGGGCTGCAATAGAACTTGAGAAAGAAAAGGACTCTCCTTTGAAAATCATTCAGATATATATTTTTTATTTATTCAAGGTAAAATTACTTCACCTGATCTACCAGGGCTTTTCTGAGCTTGCATTTTCACTAGAGTACTATCTAGATTCCTTAAAGCTTCCGGGAAATCGGGATCAATTTCCAGTGCCTTTTTAAAATGATTTAGAGCTTTATCATATTCACGCCTCTCCATAAGTATAAC
>JAHIOG010000532.1 GCA_018895675.1 bacterium | reverse complement strand
TATGATCTCGGACAGGATGTGAAAAAACTCGCCTATTACACTTACAAGCTAATGGTTGAAAAACTTGAAGGCTCGGACTGGGACAATATCGAAACTGTGCGGGAATCTGACGGAGTCTATGTCTACAAGTTCACAAGGAGCAGCGGCCCGGTGTGGGTTGCGTGGACCGACAATGAGTCGGACGCGCAGGTTACGATTTCGGGTGTGAATGCCGAAGGTGCGCTCATCACAGAAGCGATTCCGTCCTATGAGTCAGGATTAGAGGTAACGAACTACGCCGCGGCCTTCAGCTCGCGGACATACGCAGTTTCAGGCGGAGAAGTCGCAATCACGATAAGCAGCCGAAGCCCAGTCTTCGTGGAAGGGATAGAAACGATCCTACAAACCTGCTCCGAACTTGGCGGCAATATATGTTCCGCTGATGAAACCTGTTCGGGTTCATGGCTTGGCGCGAGTGATAGTGAAATGTGTTGCAATCAAGAATGTGAAACTGTCATTGATGGATATTCTCCTTTTATTTCCGGATTTAAAATCCAAAATATACAGAATATTCCAGAAATAAATGAAATTACTTTTCAGTTAGCAAATGAACTTGAATTAGACTATGTGTCAGTGCCGGTAGTATACAAATACTTTGACGAAGAAGGTAATGTTGTTTGGTCAGAAGGAATGAATTATTATCATATTTTTGAGCTTTCTAATAAGTATGATGTTTCTGTTCTTCCAGCTTTCTATAAACTAGGCGGAGAATGGGATAAAGACGCGCAAAGATATGCGGATTTTGTAATTGATTTTTTAGATGAATTTCAAAATGAGCACATAAAATATATCGAACTTCAAAATGAACCTATGGATGATTATGATTCGACAGAAGGCACAGGTCGTTATTTTGCGGGAACTCCAACTGACCTGGCTAATTCAACTATTGCTGTTTATGACGAAGTTAAGAAAAAATATCCTGAAATAATTGTGGGTTCACCAGGTTTTTTGGCTTCATCAATGATGAACGATGAGTATGATAATTTGATTCATAACACTTACTTTCATGAGTATTTGAGCGCAAAACCCAAATTTGATATTTTTATGCTGCATAATTATCCAAAATCAGGAACATATTTACAAAAATTTTCTTCAGATGATAAATACGATTTTACATCGGAGTATAATATTTTTACAACTTATAGAACCTTGCTTGATGATTATGGATATGAAAATATGCCGATATTAGCAACAGAGGGGCAATTCGATATGCCTTTTATGGAAGAGGATGGCGCGATTAAATGGGATTACTTCGATGATGAAGAGGTGGCAATTCTTCTGGCAGAGCGTTTTGTTCTTGCCTTGAGCAATAAGCATAATAATGTAATAGGTTCAATGATCTCTGGTATAGAGTCGGAATTTAATCGAGCATTATTTGACTATGATCACTACGATATGTCCTATAGCACAACAAATAAATTCGGTTTTTACAAAAAAATATTAAGCTATACCAGGGAATACCCTATACATTCAAAGCATATTGCAGGAGCAGTTAATTCACAAGATTATTGGATTGAGGAATTTAAAAATAAAACAGAACAAAAAATGTGGTTAGCTTTTTGCCCTGTACTAATTGATGCAGATGTCCATGTATATCCGGACCATTCCTCTGCTATTGCTACAAACAAAAAAATTACTTATCCTCAAAATGTGGAATTGAATGTTGGTAATGTTGAAGAGGTCAAAATTGATTATGGAATAAAGTCTGAGACAGTTAAACCAATAAATGGAATTGTAAAATTTGTTTTGGATAAGACTCCTGTTTTTGTGGTGGAAACTGAAGATGGAGATCCCGAAGAACCAACCTGCTCCGAACTCGGCGGCAATATTTGTTCCACTAACGAAACCTGTTCTGGTGATTGGCTTGATGCGAGTGATAATGAGAGATGTTGTGATGGGGAGTGTGGGGGTTCAACAACTTCAGATTATGAAGATTCTCCTTTTGGGATTTTTGGTCCAAATGAGCATACATTGGATAGTCCAGAGATATCAACAAGTGAAGAACTTAACATAATACTTACTGATTTGGGAGCAGACTGGGTAACTTGGCATTATTTCGAAAAAAAATATACTGCAAATGTAAATCTTTTTGCCAGCATTGGATTTGAAGGCGGCGGAATTTTGCCAAATCTAAATGAAATTCCATCAACATATCAACCTGCCCTAAGGGAAGTAATTAAGGCTAACAAAGAATATGTTAAATTTTGGAATGTTCAAACAGAACCAGGAGGTGCTGGAGGATGGTTTGATAACCCAGAAGGGTATGTGAAACTATTAAAAGCAAGTTATGAGGTAATTAAAGATGAATGTCCTGATTGCATGCTCTCTATTGGCGGTTTGTCAGGTGTATCAAATGATTCAGGAGCAACTTCCCAGCCTGCAGTGTTTTTAAAAAATGTCCTCAAGAATGGTGGTGGAAATTATTTTGATGTGTTTGAGTTTAAGCAACATCATCATTCCGTAGGGATGTATAAAGAGATTGGGGTAAGATACAATACTTTTAAAAAAATATTGGGTGATTATGGAAAAGATATTGATTCGATGCCAGTATTTCTTGAAACAGCTATGTATTCAAGTAATGTAGCCGTTGATCATTTCCCAATATTTCCTGAATTACCGCCTCAAACAGAAGGAGAACAAGCAGGCGGATTAATAAAGACTTATGTCTATTCTGTTGCATTAGGGATCGATACAATACTTTGGGATCTTTTTGAACGACACAACTTTGGAGATAGCGAAACAAATATTTTTAATTTTTATGGTCTTATCAACAATCCCCTGAATCCTGATGGACTCTCTCACAAAAAACTCGCCTATTACACATACAAAAAGATGGTTGAAAAACTTGAAGGCTCGGACTGGGACAATATCGAAACTGTGCGGGAATCGGACGGGATTTATGTCTACAAATTCACCCGCTCAAGCGGCCCTGTATGGGTCGCGTGGACCGACAATGAATCGGATGCGCAAATCACAATTTCGGGGATGGATGCCGAAGGGGCGCTCATCACCGAAGCGGTTCCGTCCTATGAGTCAGGATTAGAGGTAAAGGACTATGCCGCAGCCTTCAGCTCGCATACATACGCAGTTTCAGGCGGAGAAGTCACTATCACTATAAGCAGCCATAGCCCCGTATTCGTGGAACCAAGCTCAGTATTACAGGAAGACACCACGCCGCCTACAGTTTCAATCACTTCACCCGCCGATGGCTCAACAGTATCGGGAAGCGTGACTATTTCAGCCACGGCCTCGGATAATATAGGCGTAAGCAAGGTTGAATTATATGTGGATGAAACGCTTAAGGCGACTGATGGGACGAGCCCGTACTCATTCAGTCTGAACACCACAGAGCTTTCCGACGGCTCACATACTATTATGGCCAAAGCCTTTGACGCCGCCGGCAATATCGGCGTATCTAAGACATTGGAAATAATTCTTGAAAAAACACAATCTGAAGCGGTAACAGTATATCCGAATGATAACACTATCATAGTTGCCAATTCATACAGAACATCG
>JAHIOG010000531.1 GCA_018895675.1 bacterium | reverse complement strand
TCCCAATCACAGCATCAAAACCCTTCTCTGCGTCCTTTGCCTGCCTGTCCGTAGGACGTAGACAGGCGTCTCTGCGGTGAAATATCTCCGGGAATTCCTTCTCCCAATCAAAAGCGTTGATCCTGTACATTTCATCTTCACTTAAAAGAGATAGCTGCTTTCCATCATAAAAGTCAGAGCCGATCAGTGAGTTCCCACATTTTATATTATTTCCCAGATCAGGCAGGGCACGTTCATGGAAGAGCTTCAGTTGACTTTTCAGCGTTTCATCCGTTTCACCTTCCAGCACTTTGAGCAGCAGAGAGAGTTTCGTCACCTCTACTGCCTGTGTGTCAATATCCACGCCGTAGATATTATTCAGCAAAATCCGTTTTTTCTCAGAAGTTGAAAGCCGCCAATCGCCGCTTCTGATCTGATAGATTTTCGGTGAGCGGCTTTTCAGGTATTTTTCGGGATCATTAGCCGTATATTGTTCCAGATGCCAATCCATAAGATATTGGTACGCGCCCAGAAGAAATGAGCCGGAGCCGCAGGCAGGATCAAGAATCTTCAATTTTTCAACCTGTTTCGGCGTTTTACTTTCAACCAATTTCCCGACTGTGTTTTCCACGATGTAATCTACGATGTATGTTGGAGTATAATAGACACCGCCGGCTTTACGAACTTCCGGTTTATCTTCGACAACTGCACGGTGTCCGGGTGTCCGCCGTATCACTTTACCGAGGAAGCGTTCATAAACCTGTCCGAGAATATCCGCTGGAAGCACAGAAAATTCATAAGGGCTTTCAGGATAGTACAGCCTTTTTATTATGTCTTTTAAAGGTTTATCGTCAATTACAAGTTGCAGTGAAATTTCATCAGGATCTTGACGGTTCTTTTCACTGGAAAAATGAAACAGACCCGAGTTATAGCGTTCATCGGCTCTTAGAAAATGTTTAGACAGGCGTGAATAGATATTAGCGCCGTTGAGCAGCGCCATCAGCTGCCCGTAATTTTCAACACCACGGTCTTCGCAAATCCTCAGAAAAAGGATGCGGTCAATGGTTTTCTGAATTACATCATTCAGCACGCGGTTTTCAAGTTGTGGATTTCGCAGTGCGATATTTCTTGCCAGGAGGTCTCGCCAAGTCTCGATTTCACTGAGAAAAGCGTCATCAACCTCAGCTGTGCCGCGTTTCTTCCTGCCCGATTCTACATATTTATCAAAAGAGCCTTTCAATATTGAATCATGTGAAAAAATCGAGGCAATTTCTTCCCATTTTTCCGGATACTCACGAAAGGTTATATACATTACACGTGCATTTGATGCTTTATCGTTTTTGTTGGGCTTAATTCGGGCATCATATACAGCGAATTCTTCAAAGTCAGTGAGAATTGAGAGCGGCAACTTAGCCGACCACGCATAACGACGCAGCTGGAAAGCGGGATGAATATCACCTTTTATATCAATAGAAGGTTTCTTTGCCTCTACGAAAAATTTGCGGGCGCCACCGATACGGAAACTATAATCGGGAGCTTTAGTACCTTGTCCAACTTTAATAACATCTTCGTGGACGACCTCTTTGTAGGCTTCGGCGTAGCCACGCTCGTTAGCCACATCCCATCCTAAAGCTTTGAAAAATGGATCAATGAACTCGCGTCTTACCTGAGTTTCGTTGTATTTTCCCTGCTTATAAGCATCAATGTTTCGATCAAAACGGTCAACGAGTTTGATTATTTTATCGGGTGCGCTCATCTTTGCCCAGTAGATTTTCTATATAAATATAAGTAACAGGTATGATTATTCCCACTTATTACAAAAAAGTTATAAGTCTGCTTAAGAAAGGTTGAAATTTGAAGTGTATTAAACATAACACAAAAATTTTGGAAACTGTTTAAAAAGTTACGAGAAACTACAACTTATAATTAACCCTACTACGTAACTTGAAAATTTAATATACCAAATGTAGTATTTACAATTGCTAGCTGGAACTATATATCGCATCATATTTCCTAAATGACGTTGTAGGGTTAACTTGTTCCGGGCATTTCATAATTTATTCACCTTTTCCTCCTTCTTGTAAATTTCCACGAAGTATTAAAGCACGATTATCATCGCTTCCAGCAATAAAAACTTTATTATCATTACACCAGATATTATCAAACTGTAAATCATTGCACAATTAAAGACGTTAGAGTGAATGCACTGCATATTCATTATTATAATTTTTTCATGCGTAGAATCATTTCTCTATAAACTTCTTTATCACGGCGCATTCCAACTTTTAATACCAGCACTTTGATTGTATTTTTTTCTATTCGATATATAATTCGATGATGGGATATTTTTAATTTCCAATATCCCTTCAGCTCACTTCGGAGAGGAGAACCGTATTTTTCAGGAGCAATACTTAATTTTTTGTAGATGGTTTTAAGGATAATATGACGATCGTGTTTGTTGATTTTGTTGAAATCCTCTTCAACGACAAGACGGTGAATTTTTATCTGCCACATTACTTACGCCGATTATTTCAAAAGGTTTTCAATATCAACATAATCTCTTTCTTTACTGTTTTTAAAACGTTCATCAGCAATAAAACCTAATACAAGATCTTCGGATATTTCAAGAATGTTCTGAATGTGTTGATATTCCTCGTTAGACATTAATACCGCTGCAGGTTTATGCCTTTTTTCAATAATAACGATTCCCTCTTGTGCTTTTTCAAGTATTTTATCAATACCCTTGCGAAGTTCAGAAACACCTACTAATGTTGTATTTTCTCTGACAGTTATCATATTTCACCTCACTTTTTCCGATTAAAGTTTAATATATATCAACTAAAATGTCAAATGATTTGACAAATTAACTGTCATGTAATATATACATTTCATAGTTCTTTTTCACAACAAAATATAGAAAATTTTGCATAATATCAGCATCATCTCTTAGAGCTCTCTTTGAGATAGCAAATACATTCGTTCCCCCTGGAAAGATTTCCCCGGGATGCCTATGGCAAATGGTTTGTGACTTTATATACAGACTCTAAATAGAGTCCGTAAACTATGAAACCTTGAGTTAAGTTTGCTTTAGCTGACTTGACTTAAGTTTTCTAACTCATTGAAATAAGTCAACTTAACTCATCCCGCCAGGCGGGGTAAGTCAAGTTTCCATTTATCAAAAAAACACCTACGCATCCTGCTATCACTTTTCCCTATTATTGAAATAATTATTCTTCCGGAAATTATTTAGTGTATTTAAACGGAAATCATCTAAATTAAATACAATATTGACAATAAAGGGTTATCAATGAAACAGAAAATTATTTCCTTCATCGCTTCAGTTCTGTTACTCTGGATTGCCGGATGTAGTACCGAATCACCTCATTCCGCTCAGGTTCTCTCACCGGATAAACGCATTTCAGTTACATTTACACTTCAAGACGGTATTCCGTATTACGCTATTGATCGTCTTGGCAGTGCCATCATTTCCGATTCACGATTGGGTTTTCGATTTAAAGATACCGCTCTGCTGGATCGAAACCTTAAAATCATCGACACCAAAATCAATACAATTGACCAAACCTGGACCCAGCCCTGGGGCGAGGTTAAGAATATCCGCAATCATTATAATGAATTGGTTGTCAGTTTGCAGGAGACCACCGCTCTTGCCCGCAGAATGAACATAATTTTTAAAGTCTATGATGATGGAGTTGGATTTCGGTATGAATTACCTGAACAGAAAAACCTGACAGATCTGCAAATTACCGATGAACTGACTGAATTTGCTCTGTCTGGAAATCATAGCTGCTGGTGGATTGGCGCCTACCAGGGCAACCGCTATGAATTTCTCTACAATAATACAAGATTAAATGAAATCGACACCGTTCATACGCCCTTTACTATAGAAACCACCGACGGTTTATACTTATCGATTCACGAAGCCAATCTCACTGATTACGCCAGTATGACTCTGGCGCGGGTAAAAGACAATACTTTAACCTGCGACCTTGTACCCTGGTCCGATGGAATAAAAGTCAAAGGTTCAACGCCGATAAAAACTCCCTGGCGGACGATTCAGATTGCTGAGAAACCTGGAGATTTGATCAACTCCTGTTTAATTTTAAATCTGAACGAACCGAATCAACTGGAAGATATTGCCTGGATAAGACCGGGTAAATATATCGGAATCTGGTGGGGTATGCACCTCGGTAAATATAGTTGGGGCTCCGGTGAAAAACACGGTGCCACTACTGAAAATACAAAAATGTATATCGACTTCGCTGCGAAGCACGGATTTTCCGGCGTCTTAGTGGAAGGCTGGAATACCGGCTGGGACGGCAACTGGATTGAAAATGGCAGTTTGTTCAATTTTACCCAACCGCATCCTGATTTCGATATTGAAGAAGTCACCGGATATGCCGCCGCAAAAGGCGTCGAGATTATCGGACACCACGAAACCGGCGCCGATATCATTAATTATGAAAAACAATTGGAAGAGGCTTTTGCCTTTTATAAGAAATACGGTATCAACACCGTCAAGACCGGCTATGTCGGTCACGGGCGGAACATCAAGCGTATTGATTCCGAGGGAAAAGTCCATAAAGAATGGCATCATGGTCAGTATATGATCCGGCATTATCGTAAAGTCGTTGAAACCGCCGCGAAATATCAGATCATGCTCGACGTTCACGAACCCATCAAAGATACCGGAATTCGACGTACGTTTCCCAATATGATGACCCGGGAAGGCGCCCGCGGGATGGAATTCAATGCCTGGAGCCCCGACGGTGGTAATCCGCCGGATTACATGACAATTCTTCCTTTTACTCGTCTGCTTAGCGGACCGATGGATTTCACGCCGGGCATTTTGGATTTATTCTATGAAGAATATCAACCTAAAAACCGGGTCAATACAACTCTTGCTAAAATGCTGGCATATTATGTGGTGATCTACAGTCCCTTGCATATGGCTGCCGATCTACCGGAAAATTATGAGCACCAAGCTGCTTTTCAATTCATCAAGGATGTTCCTGTTGACTGGGAATACACGAAAGCGCTGCATGCCAAAATCGGCGATTATATCACGGTTGTCCGCAAAGACCGCAACAGCGACGACTGGTATCTCGGCAGTTTGACCGATGAAAACGGGCGTACTTTGAAAGCCAAATTGGATTTCCTGCAACCTGATCAAACCTATATCGCCGAAATCTATACAGATACCGATGATGCCGATTGGGAAAGCAATCCCCTCGCTATTAAGATTTATAAAAGACCGGTCAAAAGTTCTATGAGTCTGCGTTTAAAATTATCTCCTGGCAGTGG
>JAHIOG010000530.1 GCA_018895675.1 bacterium | reverse complement strand
TTGATGAAATCGTAAAAAGTGATTATACGTGTCATTCCCTCGAAGAGGTCTCTTTGAGATGAACGAGGAACGACCGAAGAATCGCTTAAGACCAACACACCAGTCCAACCCGATCCTTCGTCGCTTCCCTCAGGATGACAGTTTTGATACTTTTTATCTCAAAGAGATCCCTTTGGGACGAAACCATCGTAGCTCGATATATCGTTAATTGTTTCTATAGAATATATGAAAATATTTCTGGTATTTTGGATCAAAAAGATTAAATTATTCCCGGGTGTTCTGTTTTTGGGGTAGAAAATTGTATAAAATCTTGTGAAGAATAGAAGGATAAGCGTCTTCGGATTTGCATTTCTTTTTGTATTTGCAACGGCGATTTTGCTGGATGGTAAATATTCTCCCGTCTCATCTAAATTAGTGACAATTCATATAGATGGGATAGATAATAACGTCGTCGCCAGTAAAGTCGAAGAGATGGTTCGCACGATTGAAGGTGTGCAAACAGTTTTCATTGATGAGAAATCCCAAATATGCATGGTTCGATATGATTCGGGAAAAATCGATCTTAAAGTTATCGAAAGTCAGCTAACTGGTCTGGGTATAAAATTTGTCCCAATTGAGTCGCTTAAAATACTCGATTCGAATGTCAGGAAAGATCGTAAAAAACTTCTTTCTATAAAAATCAATTCCGCATCCAATCAATAACTCCATAAAAAATTTTAATAATAAAAAGTATCCTGAAGTAATCAGGGACGGTTGGCAAACTGCCGTTTTCTATAGTTAGACCCTATTCGAAAAGGGTTTTTATACTTAATCCCGCCGGGGCGGGACAGAGAGCGCAGACCTGCCCGCCGTTTCCTGTCTGCGTCCGGCGGCTGCTGGACAGGCGGGGGTTATTAAAAAATTTCATGTAATTTGGCAGTAAATAAATTATTTTCATCCGGCAACTGCCGGATTAATAAAAATCTTTATAATTCTCTGCGTCCTTTGTGTACTCTATCCGGCAGCTGCCGGATTTATATTTTTTTACCTTTTCGAATGAGGTCTAATTATTTCTTCATTGTATTGATAAAGTCGATGATATTGTCTTCTTTAACATTTGAAACACTTTCAGTGATTTTGGCAATTTTCTTGACAATAAAGCGTTCAATAAAATTCATTTTCTCAAAATTGAATTCTCCTCCGAAAAATCCTTTAGCAACGGCATGTTCAATCAGTTGTTTCGGAAAAGCATTGGTGAATTCCTTGTCGGCGCCTTCCCCCTCTTCCATACAGCAAATGTATAACCCAATCTGCTTCTCTAATAACTGAGCAAGGTTTTTTTGAATAAAATTCCTAACATCTTTCTGAATTCGACCAGCGTGAATGGAACCGCCGATAATAATACGATCAAAATCAGCGATATCATTTTTGGCAATACTGCGAATATCGTTAACTTCTGTTCCTTCGCCAAACGCTTCACTTAATTTCTCCGCAGCCTTTTTAGCGCAACCATGTTTACTGGCATAGACAATCAATGTTTTCATCACAAATCCCCCAATTCTTTTCAGTCTAACGTCCTTTAAATATTCCGTTAAAACTAATGACTTTTTTTTAAAAGCTCAATAAAATCGTAAAGAATGTTTCGGCTATCCGCTATCGCCTTAAGGGGTAAACGGGTGTCAGGTTAGGTATTTCAAGGACTTTATCCTTTCTTATATTTAGGTAATTTCCCAATTTTAACGACGTCAAATCATAAATCTCAACCAGCAAATCCAAAATAATTACCGAAACAACAATATTTAATGACCAAAACACACATCCCCGTTAAGACCTGTTGGTTTAAGAAATTAGTATTTTGAAAATTGAGATTTATCCCAAAGAGATCGCTTTGCTGATTTGCAATTTGTATTTTGGAACTGCGTCCGGCTCCAGATGGACTTGTGTTTTTCCCATAACTATAAAAATAAAAGGTCATGTTGGACTCCTGGTTGAGAGTAAACTTTGTCCAGATATTCATGGATTATCTAATAGTATTTCACGATATCTCCCTGAATCTTCCGCATTATCTGAAGAAAATCCTGAAATTTTGGGATTAATCATCCTTTCCCTCATTCCGATATATGATATATTTCGTAATGCTCCAGCGTGGGAACGTGATTTGTCCTTCAGAAGGGCTTTAAGCCTTCGGAAGGTTTCTTTTTTATGGCACAACTGGAATCATATCAAACAACTGCGTTGAGTGAAAGAATGCCTTGTTTTCAAATAGGGATATACTACTACACCTGTCAGATTTAATCAATTAATCTTATATGTGGGTTTCGTAAAAAGTATCAATCAAAACCGTCATTCACTCGAAGAGGTCTCTTTGAGATGAACGAGGTACGAGTGAAGAATCTTGTGAGAAAAAGCTTTGGTCTAAAGCGATCCTTCGTCGCTTCCGTCTTCACTACGTTACGCCGGACAAGTCGTTACGCCGGACAGGTCGCTTCCCTCAGGATGACA
>JAHIOG010000529.1 GCA_018895675.1 bacterium | reverse complement strand
ATTGAATTAAAATAATGAGGTGAGAAAATGAAGAAAAGAAAATTTGTATTCGGTATAACAATCTTTGTGATGATTTCTATTTTCCTTTTTAGTTGCCAGAAGCAGGATAAATCTTCTTTATCTAAAAAAGTTGAGGATTTATTAGCTCAGATGACTCTTGAAGAAAAAATTGGGCAGATGACCCAAGTAGCTATACAGGTTGTTTCAAAAACGCAAGGAGCGGTCGATCAAATCCACGAATTGGATCAGGCAAAGTTAGAGGAAGCAATTATAAAATATCATGTCGGCTCCATTTTAAGTGTCTGGGATATTGGCCATAGTGTAGATTATTGGCAGGAAGTGATTACCCGGATTCAGGATGTGGCCACAAAGAAGACACGGCTCGGTATACCTATTATCTATGGAATTGACGCCATTCATGGTGTTAATTATACGAAAGGATCTACGATTTTTCCACAGAGTATCGCAATGGCGGCAACATGGAATCCAGAGCTGGTCAGGAAAGAGGGTGAAATTACTGCATGTGAAATGAGAGATTCTGGAATTCCGTGGAATTTTAATCCTGTTTTAGGTTTAGGTCGCCAACCTTTGTGGCCAAGATTATTTGAAACTTATGGCGAGGATGTCTATTTAGCTTCCTTAATGGGAGCAAAATATGTAAAGGGACTTCAAGGTAACGATATTAGCAATCCTGAAAAAGTTGCTGCATGTGCCAAACATTATGTGGGATACAGTTTTCCACTTTCTGGCAAAGACCGTTCTCCTGCATGGATTCCGGATAGAATGTTACGGGAACTTTTCTTGCCGCCATTTAAATCTGCTATTGATGCAGGCGCTGCTACAGTTATGGTAAATAGTTCAGAGGTTAACGGTATTCCTGTTCACTCCAGCTATTATTTATTGACGGAAGTGCTTAGAAATGAATTAGGTTTTGAAGGTTTTGTTGTATCAGATTGGGCTGATATTAACCAGTTGCATCTTCGTGAGAAAGTAGCGCCAACTCAAAAAGAAGCGGTTCGATTAGCAGTAATGGCTGGCATAGATATGAGCATGGTACCAATGGATTTCAGCTTTTATAATATTTTATTAGAATTGGTAAATGAAGGTTTGGTTCCTATTTGGAGAATTGATGAAGCAGTTAGTAGAATCCTTAAAGTAAAATTTGAATTAGGACTTTTTAAAAATCCTTATCCTAATAAGAAATTAAAGAAGAAATTTGCATGTGATGAGTTTAAAAAAGTTAATTTGCAAGCTGCGAGAGAAGCAATTACTCTTCTTAAAAATGATGATGAATTGTTACCTTTATCGAAAGACAAAAAAATATTTGTAACCGGACCTGCCGCAAATTCACTTTCAGTTTTGAATAGCGGGTGGACAATAACATGGCAGGGAGATCGAGAAGATCTGTATCCAAAGAATAAGAAAACGATTTTGCAAGCTGTTGAAAACAAAGCTGGAGCCAAGAATGTGACTTATTTACCCGGGGTTACATTTGATAGAGAGATTAATATAGATGCCGCTGTTAAAACGGCAAGAAATTCAGATGTTGCTATTGTTTGTATAGGTGAACGTCCATATTGTGAAACTCTTGGAAATATTGATGATTTAACTATGACTCAACCGCAATTAAAGCTAGCGAAAGCGATAGAAGAAACGGGTGTTCCTGTTGTACTTGTTTTGGTAGAAGGGCGTCCCCGGATTATTAACGGTATTGTGGACGATGCAGATGCTATCTTAATGGCGTATTTACCGGGAATGGAAGGTGGTTCTGCAGTAGCAGATGTTCTTTTTGGAGACTTTAATCCTTGTGGAAAACTACCGATTACTTACCCGGGATATACGAACTCCCTGATGTGCTATGACTATAAAAACAGTGAAATTTCAAAAATAAATGATTATGACGCCCAATTTCCATTTGGCTATGGTTTAAGCTATACGAAATTTGAGTATAGTGATTTAAAATTGGATAAAGCAGAGATAAATGAGAGTGATGAACTAAACGTTCAAGTCACTGTAAAAAATACAGGTGAAATTACCGGTAAGGAAGTAGTACAACTATATCTCAGTGATTTATTTGCTTCTGTAACGCCATCGGTTAAACGTCTTAAACGATTTTCTAAAATATTGCTTGAACCTGGAGAGACTAAAACAGTGGAATTTACTCTTTTCAAAGACGATTTATCTTTCATTGGCAGAGATAATAAACCTTTTGTGGAGCCGGGAGAATTTGAAATTACAATAGCGGACTTGAAAGAGAAATTTGAATTGAGATGAAAAAAAATGATTGCTATATGTGTCGAAAACACGAGGTGGGATTAGGATCAATAAAAATTTGTGGAGATAGTAAAAAGTGTTTTGCTAAGATTCCGGGACAAATTACTTTGGTAAAAGACAAAAATGTCGTTATTAAAAAGATAATAGTTTTGTTATTGAAATGATAACTCACTCAAAAGATTAAAGCGCTACTCTTTATATAATTCTACTGTAAAGTGGTAAAAATGTTTGGCTTGGTTTTTGTTTAATTGATGACAATGATGGATGAGAAGAAATTAGAAGCAGACATGAAAATCACTTACAATTTTTTGATCAAAAGGGCTTACCAATCTTTGTAATAAGGAGAGTTCATTATAGATGTATTTATTTATAAAATTTCAAACAAAAGAAGGAGATGTAACATGAAAAAGTATTTGTTAATGTTTTGCATTTTGCTCCTGTCCGTTGGGGTAGCTTATGGACAGTTAGAGCAGGTGGTTAATACGTTTGACGCAGCTTCTGCGGATACGAATTACTGGAACTGGTTTGACCATGTGGGAAATGACGCCACTATAGGAGGGCATTATTCTATAAGTGATAATGCCGACCCCGACACAGGCTGGGTGAAGATGAGCTATGTAAGCGATCCGACTCCGATAGGCAGCGGTGCGATGCAGCTGGAATACAGTGTTCACAACACAGAAGGCTGGGGAGGATATTCAAATATAAGGCACTGGCATCCGGACACAAATTCCGTGTATGATTGGTCGGCTTATGATTCCATATCATTTTGGTACTACAATTCAGTTCCGCAATCTTTACCCGGTAGAGTTGAATTAAGGCTAAATCTTCATGATGTCAGTAACTCGCCTGATGGAAATGCAACCTATAACACTGGACAATGTGAGTACTATTATTCATTTTACCATATCTTAGATGATGCACCCGGTTGGAATGAGATCAAATTACCCTTAGTTAGTAATGATTCCTGGGATGGTAATGGATTTAATTTAACAGGTTGGGCAGGCATTAATGGTAATGCAACTCTTGATCGTGATAAAATTAAAGGGTTTACGATTGAGTTTTCTATCAGTGGTAGTGGAGCGGGCGATTTCTCCTCCGGTACGATTGTTCTGGATCATTTAGCGTTAAAAGGCGCCAAGGCGACTCCGTTTGTACTTTTCAACGGAAAAACTCTATCCAGTAAACTGTCTATCTTTACCTGGGGGCAGTCGACTCTGGAAATTGAAGAGGGCGCTGGCGCTACTGAAGGGACCAATGCCTTGAAATGGGTCCAGGGCAACGAATGGAACAATGGCTGGAGCGGCGCCGGTTTTGGCATTGACCCGCCTGAAAATATGTTTTTATCCTGGGGCAGTGATTCAATTAAATGTAAAATAAAAGCTGACGAGGGTACCGGAGCCATTCGTTTTCAATTTGAGGATGGCGCAGCTAAACGTGGCAAGGTATTTACTCCGGTCGGCGGCGACGGAGCGTGGCATTATTACGCATTTAAACTAACTGATTTTGAATATATGGATGGAACATCGAACTTCGACTCAACAGCAGTATCTGTATTTCAGGTTATGGGCGAAGGTACCGCTGTTGCCGGTAAGACTATTTATATTGATGATCTAT
>JAHIOG010000528.1 GCA_018895675.1 bacterium | reverse complement strand
TTCAGTAATTCCCGGGATATCTCTTCCAGTATTTCTTTGGAACTCTCAAGATTATTTAATGTCTCTTCACCCTCATCAGCTATTTGATCCCGCTGTTCGTTAACATCTGCAAACAGATCATTCAATGACGGAAATCTCGCTCTTAATATTCTGGAAGTTGCTGCTTTTGGACCGTTAATCGGATCATTGTCATAAATTGAAACCTTGAACTCGACAATATCTTCAGGTGATAAATTCAATTCTCCAACATTCCACACATAATACAATTCCTGGAGAGTCAATTGCTTATCAGGAAGTGGAAATTCAATGGATTCATCAGTCTGCCGGTCCGGATCATAGCGTTTGATGAGTCGATATTGGATCAACGCTTTCTGAAACCCAAAATCATCACTGATCCGTATTCCCAATGGGATTTCCATGGATTCGGTTAGTTCAATGTCCATATCCGGTGAAATTAATTGACAAACGGGATATGCATCGGGAATAATCCTAATTCGGTAATTTATCGGATTAATATTTGTCACATCATTATCATCGGATACAGTAATCTGAAATTCATCATTATCATAAATAATAAATTTTCCGGCAGCGGTTTTTCCACTTATTGTCAAATCAGTCGTTTTCCCCGATTTGAACCGGATTGATGCCGTTTTAAGCATTTTATTTGATAGAAGATTCAAATAAAGATCGCTGCCCGGATAAATGGTAAGTTCTGATGTATTGGATTCCTGGATTTTTGGATCCAGTCTCGTATATGCAGGAAATTCAATTCTGGTTTTGATATGTAAAATTTCCGGTCGGTCAGTAACGAATATGGTATCGACACCGCTTGAAATACGCTTCCATGGTTTGAAAACAGATCTGTTTTGAACAAATGCTTCATAATAAATCGTATTGCGAACAGGTCCAAAATGTACTATGACATTACCGGAATCATCAACTATACCTGTTCCGTTTTTGATAAAATCAGGATATGCTGCATCAAATTGGATTTCATCGGGATAATCGCCCATGCAATGAAAAGCAACATCAACTGAATCACCGCCGAATACACCGAATGAACCCGTCGTCGACACAATCGTAAATGGCTTTGGGATTGAATATTCAACTTCTGGATGAATCAAACGGATAAATGATTGTCTGAAAAAAGAAAAATTATAGATACCCATAAAGATAATTACAAGAAAAATTGCCACGTACCGCAATAAATAGACTTTAAATTTTCCCCATGGAATAAGAACACCGAAGGAATATGATCGAACGCGATCAGCTATAGTTCGAATAGAATGATTAACAAGTTCTAATGAATAACCTGCCTCCTTTTTAACCGCCATTTCATGGAGTTGCAATACATTAACTAAACGATCGCCTATGTCGGGGTATTCTTCTCCAATAAGTATGGATAAGCGATGATTGGAGTACGAAGCCATTCTGTTAAACCGCACCATAAGCGCCAGTATTATGGGAGTAAGGAGAAAAATACCACTGAAACCAATCGTGAAAAAGTAAATATCCCGCCGGATTGACGTATCGAAATATCGGAATCCTTCACAGATTATTAAAATAAACACGACAACTGATATGAGAGTGAAAACGCGCAGAATCCCTTTTGCCAGGATAAACCAGCTCCAGTCTCGCCGGAGTTTATCCAGTTTTTCAGCAATAATATTAAAATCAGTAAGCGCGGTGTTATTCATTGTACCAGTGAATAGATGATAATATTGGTTCCCATTTGCAGCGCTGCGAGTCGTTTTTCCTCCGGATCCACGTGTACGTCTGGATCTTCCCAGCCATCTCCCAGATCACTTTCATAGCTATAAAACACGACCAGGCGGCTTTTATAAAAAATGCCAAATCCCTGTGGCGCTTTTCCATCATGTTCGTGAATTTTCGGCAATCCATTCGGGAAGTCATAGAAACAGTGAAATATCGGATGATCGTAGGGCAATTCCACTAATTCATTGTTGGGAAAAACTCGTTTCATCTCCCTTCGAAAAGAAGCGTCCATTCCATAATTATCATCGGCGTGTAAAAACCCTCCCGATTGCAGATATTTCCTCAAACGCAGTACTTCATCTTCACTAAAACGGATATTACCATGTCCCGTCAAATACAAATAGGGATACGAATACAGTTCTTTATCCATCACCGACAGTCTGACTTCTTCCGGATGGACTTCTAC
The DNA here is from genome assembly GCA_018895675.1 of bacterium. GTDB lineage: Bacteria > Fidelibacterota > UBA2242 > UBA2242 > UBA2242 > UBA9312. The sequence goes on along the minus strand of JAHIOG010000528.1, from coordinate 1,857 downwards.
CGGAGCGTTCTCAGAAACGAATTTTAAGAGATTCGGGAGAGAACTCGGATCGCTGTACCAGTCTCCGCCTCCGTCGTATTTTAATCGCGCTATGGTAAATTTCCCAAATTGTTCCGACGCCATGCCGCAGATGATTATTTCAAACAGAATAAGAATTGGTAATATAGTTAATAATCGGTATTTTTTATAGGTGCGAAGATGCATGTTTGTTTATACCCTGAAAGAAAAGTATTGTTTCAACATCAAATAACAAAGAGTTTCAAGCCTTCAGGCGCGCTAATTTACACAATTTCAGTGTAATTTTTGCTTACTTTTCACCTGTAGACTTTTTATTTTAAAACAATGAATTTTCGAATAATCATATTCTCCGTTTTAATCATTATCCACACCCCCGTGTTTTCACAATCAATCATCTATAAAATCGCAGATTTTTTCCAAAATCCCATCGAATTCAGAAATCCTTTTGGCTTAACCCCCTTTGAACTGAAAGCGGGAAGCCAGATATTGGGTGCGAATTCAATCGGGTTCGATTCTACTGAAACCGAACTGGCTGGTTTCGAGCACATCTATAACCGATATATGAACAGTTTAGAGCTGGACCTTATGAAGTATAATCTGGTGGGGTTGCTTCTTCCACAGAATTTTATCGATTTACAAACCGGGCTTGGCTTTAAGTACTGTTTTTCAATTATAAATCAAGGTCTCCCGAATAACTGGCCGCAAAACATACCTGGAAGTATTGAGCAGTTGTATTTTTCGCCGAGGATTATTGAAGGTAACATCAGTCAGTCTCTCGCATTTCAATGGTTAAAACGTTTCTATAATTACGTTCAGTTCAATGCCGGTCGTGCTTTCATTTCAGCATATAAAACCAGGGAAGGCGAACGTTATCTCAATCAGGACGGCTGGACATTTTCCATAGCAGTAGGGATGAAAATGTTATCTAAGATCGGGTTCAAATTTAAAGAGGGATACGGAGTTGAAATAAAATACAACTTTGCGAAGTTTGGCGACTTTTCCGATCCTTACAATATCAGCCCGATCAATAATTTAGATTTCAGCAGTATTGGAATTTATCTAACATTCAATATGATAAGCGGTGGAAATCCGACTCAGGCTGATGAAGCCAAGGTGCTTTTAAAAAGTGGTGATTACATCGCCGCCAAGGCAAATTTTGAAGACTTCATTTCAAAAAACCCCACCCATCCCCGGCAATTTAAAGCCAGGTGGATGATTGATGAGTGCAACGATCTGATGTCATTCCAACAAGTCAAACTTGCTAAGCATTTTATCGAAGCGAAAAATTACTCAAAAGCAGCTCAATATCTTCAACGGGCGGCAAAATCCGAATATCCTTCCCTGGTAGAAGACATTGAAAATAACTACAGGAAAATTCAGGAATGGCTTGTAATAAATCTGGATTCACTCCTTCTGATCAACCAGATAGATCAAGCCGAACGGCTGCTTACCGAGGCAAGGTCCCTGAATATTCCAAATTCCCAGGATTTGACCGATCAGTATTGGAGCGAAATATATTTTCATCGGGGAGCTGTATTTACAGAATATAAAAACTGGGACAAAGCGTTAAACTTCTTTGATATAGCTGTGAAAAAATATCCGCCCATCCGTGAACGTGTGGATCCCTGGCTGTTAAAAATTGCCTATGGATACATCAGCGATATTAATTTATCTGTCGATCAACAAAATGTTGTATTGGCGCTCGAATCACTGCGCCAGGCTACGGAGTTACGCCCGGAAATAATTTTCATTACCAAAGATCATATTCAGACTCTCGAACAAGGCATTGATTACTTGAAACAACAGGCGGCTAAAGAAAAATTACAGATAGCGGTTGAT
>JAHIOG010000527.1 GCA_018895675.1 bacterium | reverse complement strand
AGAATCATAAGGACGAGATTCAAAAATATATCACCGGGATCATTCAGAAAAGGGACCACAAATTGATTGTCATCAATAATATGCCGGATCATATCCATATTTTTATTGGATTAAATCCAAGCCAGGCTATTTCTGATCTGGTTAGAGATATAAAACAGAATTCAACTAAATTTATCAAAAAGAAATGGATGCTGATAGGAAACTTCGCCTGGCAGGAAGGTTACGGTGCGTTTTCCTATTCCCATTCCCAAATTGATGAGGTTGTGAAATATATTAAGGGGGTGGAATATTGTAAATTTGCTTTAATGGTATATTTATATCTCATCCACCAATATATATTTTTGGTATTTTTATCATAAAGTGTTTTATTCAACCCCCTGAAAAATCAGGAAGAGCATCATCGTAAAAAGACGTTTAAAGAAGAGTATTTGGAATTTTTAGAGAAATTTGAGATTGAATACGATATAAAGTATGTTTTTGATTAGGGAACAAATAGCGAACCCCTATCGGGGTTTTGGATTGTCGAGGTTGCCTGTCTGCCGTGTCGGTTACGGCACAGATTTATCTACTACAAATAGTAAACCCCTACCGGGGTTAATACTGAGATTGCTTAAGCTGACGCCAATACGACTCGTCGGGGCTTCGTTTATCCGGCAGCTGCCGGACACTAATCACTTTTTATCTCAAAGAGATCCCTTTGGGGCGAAACCATCGACTATGCATAACAATATAGATTTCTAATTTGAAGACATTACTAAAATAGAGATTTACCTTAAAAATAAAAGTTATGAAAGATGTTAGAAAAATTGTCTGATACACATCCAGCGGCAGAGAAATTTCAGATATTGATGCTTCAAAAAGCAAGCATAGCTAAAAGAGCGTCGGTAACAATATCTCTTTCTGAAACTGTGATAAGACTTGCCCGGCGGGCAATCTCAAGAGCCAATCCCGGATTAAGCGAAGAAGAGATAAATCTAATTTTTGTTGCAAACAATTATGGCAGTGATTTAGCGGAACGTCTTTCTAATTATTTGAAGCAGACCCGCCTGACTTCGTCTTTCGGGCAGGGGCATAAGTGAAAAATCCGGATATTTTAGCGGCAATGGCGCCTGTTGTAAAAGCCTTTGAAGAATTAGGAATTCCTTATTATATCAGCGGTTCTATTGCCAGCTCTGTTTATGGAACGCCCCGTTCAACTTTAGATGTGGACATGGTATCAGATTTAAAACCCGGGCAGGTACATTCTTTTGTCGAAATGCTGCAATCAGCCTATTACGTTGATGAAAAGATGATATTGAATGCAATTGATACATGTTCTTCATTCAATCTTATTCACCTTGAAACAATGATCAAGGTAGATATTTTTATTGCTAAAGACAGTCCGTATCAACGGGAAACTTTCCGAAGGCGAAAAAAAGATTCTTTCGATGAAGAGGACGATTCTGTTGAATTTAACATTGCATCTTTTGAAGATATTATTCTTAGTAAGCTTGAATGGTGTAAAGCGGGAGGAAATATATCTAAACCGCAATGGTATGATGTCTTGGGTGTATTGAAAGTCCAGAAAAACTTATTAGATATGGAATATCTTCGGCGTTGGGCGGCAAAGTTAAAAATTATCGATTTATTAGAGCAGGCATTCCGTGATGCAGAAATTTAAAACAAGAATATATAAAATGGACTGTAAAAAAAAGCGTATGAAGGAGTTGTGATGGAGAAATTGATTTTTGATTACTCGTCAAAAGGTAAAATTGGCGTTTCACTACCTGTAAAATCTGCCGAAGAAAAGGCCATTGAGGAATATGTTCCAGAATCGTTATTACGAAAATCGGATCTTAATCTGCCGGAGGTCAGCGAACCGGAGGTTGTTCGCCATTTCACGAATCTATCAAACATGAATCATCATATCGACAAAGGATTTTATCCGTTGGGTTCGTGTACGATGAAGTACAACCCAAAAATAAATGATAAAATTGCCGGATTACCGGGTTTTGCCAATATCCACCCGCTACAGCCGGAAAAAACAATCCAGGGCGCTCTTGAGTTAATGTATGATTTGGAAAAAATGTTGTGCGCGATCACCGGT
>JAHIOG010000526.1 GCA_018895675.1 bacterium | reverse complement strand
CTCCGCCGATTTGCTCAGATGCTCGGAGTGCTTCTTAGCAATATTCAGCATCATCTCCTTGGCTTTTTTCCAATCGCTTTCAAAAGTAACCAGTACGTTGATTTCATCCCAGATATACTGAAATCCTTTGCTGTAGTTCGCCAGAGGATGGGTAAACACCCGAGCATTGGGAATATAAATAACTCGACCGGTACTCTGATCAGCATCAACCCAATTCCCGATTTCCAATAATAAAAACTGGAACATGCGGATATCGATGACGTCGCCAGACTGTTCACCAATCTGGATCCGGTCGCCGACTGAAAAGGATTGGCGAAAAATGATAAATATCCATCCGGCAATATTGGTTAGAGGATCTTTCAGGGCAATAGCAAGTCCGGCGGATAACAATCCTAAATAGGTACCCAATTCCTTAAATCCTCTGAACCATACGCTGCCGATCATAATAAAGCCAATCAGGACCGTAACATAGGTAAGTGTCTTTCTCCAGACATACCGGGATTTTATATCCTCTGATTTTCGATAGACCAGGCGTCCCAGGACAACCCGAAAAAGCCAAAGCACAAAAATAATGACAATCGAATTAAAAATTTTTACCTGCATCGCCGGACTTAATCCTAATGCAGTTTCGATGATTTCAAACAGTTGATTCATTTGTTGTACCAATCACTTTTGCTTTGATAATTGTTTCAATACATGTTGATGCGACCGGGTCATACATTTCTTAATAGGATCTTCGTATTGTTTGTAAACTTCTGCTTATCCATTAATGTTTCTAATACCGTGCATGCATGTAACCGGTTGAATTTATATTAATCAGAGCGGGAATGAAAACAGTTTTCAGAGCAAAATCGGAATTAATCGCAGCTTTTGCTGACCATATTGCACAGGTTAAAGGATAGAATCGACAATACGACAAAAACCATCCCGATGATTGCCGCCAGTTCCGGCTGTTCATCGGGCAGGATAATCCAGACAATCACCGCTCCGAATACCGGAATGATAAATTTCCACAGGTTCAGCGTCGACACTTTTACACCCGGCTTTTTTTAACAGCGAAAACCAGATTGAAAATCCAACGGCCGATACCATGGATAGCCACAGCAGCACTCCGTAATAAGCAACGGGATAGTGGAATCCGGGCAGACCTTCAACGGGAATGGACACCACGAGCAGAATCATACCACCGATAAAAATTTGGGCCGACGTGAGTACTAAGGGTGACAGCATCCGGGAATCCCGCGCCACCGTGATATTGGCCAGCTCCAGTCGTTCCATTGAGATTCGGTCACACCTGGATAAAATTTTTGTTACTATCTTATTTCCGGTTTCTATTGAATGTTTTTTTATATGTTTCACAACTCGGTTGATTATATTCGATATTATTTTATCGGGCACACCATCAGCATGGGAGGATTGATATCGCATGTCGCATGATTCATTGACATAATCGACAACTACAAATTTTCGGGATTCCGTAAGGACGATTTCTGTTGAGAAAAAAGACAATCCGCATATCCCGGCAATTTTTTTTGTAATCCTGTACAGTGGCGTCAAACCATATTGTTTTACTTCATAAGGATTCAGCCCTGAATAAATGTGAGTGCAGTCATCCCACCAGGCGCACTGAACTAATCCGAATGCATAAATGCCTCTAAACCAAAAACGCTTGCCGTCAGTTGAAAACGGTTGTACTTTTTCCTGAAGCAGGTACTTGTCCTTTTTAAATTCACGCCTTACAGTCAGAACATCATGCAACGACTCTGCGCCATCGACAACACCGACCCCGCCGCCGGTTGTATTTGCCGGTTTTATAATAAAAGGTCTACCCAAGCAGGCAAGGTCTTCACTAGACAACAAGATGTCATTTTGATCATCGAATGGATCCAAAATAATTGTATATGGCGTATTAAGGCTATTGGCAATAAACTCCAGATGCATGGTTGCTTTATCCGAAGCCCAGGTAATCTGTGAAATTGGATCCACTATATAAGTGCCGTATATGTTTAAAAGATTTTGCAGTTGGCAAAAATGCGGCGATGTCTCAGATGCACGGTCTATTAATGCAGAAATGGTGAGAGATTGATTTTTAACTGCTGAAATAATTTCCGACAAATTAGCATCGCTGACGATAAGGACAGACAAGCCTTCTTGTTCTGCCTCCTGTTTTAAAAGATTGATAAAGTCTTTGTCATAGACCCAGTCAAATGCAACAGCAAGATCAATAGTGTTTTCCCCAATAGTCGTCACAATAATAATTCTTTCATGTTCTAACCCAACTTCGTCAGTTAGGTAAGTTAATTACATAATTTATAATAAATTTAGTTGTTTTAATGTAACAGGATAATTTTTGGAATATTGCAGACCGATTTTAACGCCAACAAAGGCCGTAGACCAGAGCAAGCAAGCCAGAATGGCCAGCAAAGTGTATTTTACAGGTAATTTATTCATATAACGTTTTTTCTCAGGTTAATTCAGAATACCGATAACAACCGACTTCATGGTCGTTCACCATCCCGGCCGCCTGCATGAAAGCATAACAAATAGTCGGTTCCACAAAACTGAATCCGCGTTTTTTCAGGTCACCGCTCATGACTTCGGCTTCACCTGATTTTGCCGGAAGTTCCGCCATGCTTTTCCATTTATTTATGATTGGTTTGCCACCTACAAATTGCCAGATGTAAGCGTCATAGGTGCCAAATTCTTTTTGCACTTCCAGAAATGCCCGGGCATTTTTCACCGTGGCATCGACTTTCGCTTTATTTCGAATAATTCCGGCATCGTTCAGTAATTTACCGATTTTTTTAGCATCATATTGAGCAATACGTTGCGGATCGAAATTGTCAAAGGCTTTGCGGAAATTCTCACGCTTTTTCAGAATGGTCGACCAACTAAGTCCCGCCTGGAAAGCATCCAGCACCAGGAATTCAAACAGTTTCCGGTCGTCATGAACGGGCACACCCCATTCGGTATCGTGATATTCGATCATCAACGGATCATTGGCAGGCCAGGCGCAACGGTTATTTTCCATCTTTAACCCTTTAATAAATTTTCCAATACATCAAATTGCGCGGGAAATTTAACCCTAATCAAATCCAAATCATAAAAGGTTGTAACGCATTAAATAATTTATTACATTTTCGTGTAATAAGAGGCGTCAATGAAGCGGTCTATCTTCCCAAAATCATTTCTCACATTATTTTGTATCCTTTTTTCAATCCGTTTATTTGGTGATCCCGGCTGGCGAAAAATGAACCTGAGTGGCGGTATTGTACTCTCCATGCAGAGTTACCCGGATTCATCGCGAATCATGCTTTGCTGTGTTCAGAATGACGGTTTGTACCGCAGCGCTAACCGTGCAGGTTCCTGGACAAAAATAATATCTGAACCATGCTTTAATATTGCCGTTTTATCAAATGGTAAGGCATTTGTTTCCGGGCAAAATGGACTTTACCGTACATCAGATTACGGTGACAGCTGGGAAGAAGTCATTAGCCACGCAACCAACCAGATTTTCGCTTCGGAAGACGGTTTTATTGCCG
>JAHIOG010000525.1 GCA_018895675.1 bacterium | reverse complement strand
GAGAAGAATGACTGATACTATTGAAATATTATTAAAAAAAGCGCTGAAGAAATTATCGATTAAGTGTCCCGATACTATCGTAATTGAACGTTCACGTCGCCCGGAGTACGGGCATTTTACTTCCAATATCGCCATGATACTGGCAAGACATTTGAAAAAAGCGCCCCTGCAAATTGCTGATAGTATCGTAGGCGCCATAGATAAGAAACCTGAATTAATCGAAAAAGTAGAAGTAAAAGCGCCGGGCTTTATTAACTTTTTTATTGCTCCTCAAGCGTTTCAGGAGATCATACAACAAATTCTTATCAAAGGAAAAGAATATGGTCGATCTGATATTGGTAAGAGCAAAAAAGCAATGGTTGAATTCGTCAGCGCCAATCCCACCGGTCCGCTGACTGTCGGTCATGGAAGACAGGCTGTACTTGGGGATTCAATCGCCCGAATTCTGGAGTGGAACGGATATAACGTTGACCGTGAATATTACTATAATGACGCCGGTCGGCAAATGCGGCTACTGGGTAATTCCACCTATATTCGTTACCGGCAACTGTTAGGATTAGATGATAAACTGACCGACGATCACTATCAGGGTGAATACATTATTGACATAGCCAGAAATATTAAGGAACAATTCGGCGACCGTTTTATAGATGATCCTGAAAATGAAATATTCAAGAAATCTGCAGAGGAGGCAGTATTTGAAGATATAAAAAGAACATTATCTGATCTTGATATTACGTTTGATTTATTCTATAATGAAAAAAGTTTGTACGATGACGGTTTGATTGATGACGTTTTGGAGCGGCTCCAGGCAAAAAACGCAACATATAAAAAAGATGATGCCATCTGGTTTCGCGCCGGTGATTATGGTGCGGCTGAAGACCGGGTTTTATGGAAGAGTGTCGTTGATGAAGCGACTTACCGCTTACCCGATATCGTCTATCACGAAACTAAATACAAAAGGGGTTACGACCTTATGGTGGATATTTTCGGGGCGGATCATCATGTGACCTATCCCGACGTGCTGGCGGGTTTAAGAGCGCTGGGATATGATACAGATGATGTTAAGGTGCTGATCCATCAGTTTGTGACCCTGACCCGGGCTGGTGAAAAGTTTAAAATGTCCACCCGGAAAGCGAACTATGTGACCCTAAGCGAACTGATCGAAGAGGTCGGTAAAGACGTTGTACGGTATTTTTTTGTTATGCGGGGAATGAAAAGCCACCTGAACTTCGATCTGGAACTGGCAAAAACCGAAGGTGACGAAAACCCGGTGTTTTACCTGCAATACGCCCATGCCCGGATTTCCAGTATTCTGAGAAATGCCAGTGTAAAAGGTTTATCAAATACAGATGACGCTGATTTATCATTATTGTCGGAAGAAGAAACTCTGGCGCTGATAAATACACTGAGTGAATTCAGCGAAGTCTGCATATTGTGTGGAAAATCGATGGAGCCCCAAACGCTGACCACGTATCTACAGAGACTGGCAACGGCGTTCCATAAATTTTACACTGTCCAGCGCGTGATCTCCAATGATAAAGCATTATCCAAAGCCCGCCTGGCATTGGTGAAGGCTGTAAAGATAGTATTAGCGAACGGTTTGAATTTATTAGGTGTCTCGGCGCCTGATCGTATGTAAATAAAATTACGGAAATATGATTATCAAAGTCTGACCTGTAATGGGAGAATATTTATATGTCTGAAAAAAATAAGATTGAATTGGGAAGCGACATCAACCCGATGCTTCGCACGACTCAGCAATATCATTTTCAGCTCAGTATGATGGCTGATCAAAAAGCCAATATTATTATTGCCGCCGCTTCAATCCTTTTTACAATATCTCTAAGTAATTTTGATTTTAATGAGATATTGTGGGGCTTTGTATTACTGGCTGCTTTTTCCCTGGTCGCATTAATATTTGCCATTCTGGCTGTTTATCCGTCGTATGATGAAAAAACGAAAGGAAGCATTCCGGGAATTGATAGTATTAACCCGCTTTTTTTCGGTCATTTTACGCAATTCAGTTTTGATGAATATTATGATGCGATGGAAAAGCTGATGGGTAGCAGTGAATCAATATATAAAGCTCAGATTAAGAATTTGTATCAGCTGGGTCAGGTTCTGAAAAACCGGAAGTACAAATACCTTAAGTACAGCTATCGTTTCTTTTTTACAGGTTTGGTGCTGTCAGTAATATTATTTGGAATTCAACTCGTAGCATTATTGTAAATATATTCCGGATTCTCTATCTGATTTACTACATTAAAAAACTTTGCGAAAGTTCACCAAATGAATATTGTAGAGTTTTGTAATAAACAGAAAATTCTCATGGAAAAGCTTTCGCAAAGATATGTTGACGGAAAAGTATTTACCAAATTCACGGAAAACGTGATTGTGAAGCCGGTGGACCCGAAGCAATAATTGTTAAAATATCTGATTTTTAGAGAAAAATGATTAAATTGATATATTGTATGTCGTCAAAAGCTTTGGTAACCGATATTTAAATAGAGACTTTTTAATTATCGCTTTCCAATCACCTCTTATTCAGAATAAATTTATTGAAGCAACAAGAACTCTTGCACAACCAACGCTAAATGTTTCATTAATAGAAAAATGTATTATACCCCTTCCGCCCTCTGAAGAACAGCACCGCATAGTTGTTAAAGTTGATGAGTTGATGGGATTGTGTGAGGCGTTGGAGAAGGGCTTGACCCTGTCCAGGGAGAGTATTGGGAAGGTGCTGAAGAGTGTGGTGAATGGGGTTGGGAGAAACGGTTTTGATAGATTTTGAAATTGATTTATGAATTACCGGATAAACAAAAACGTTGCTTTTTGTTAATGTATATCTTAACATATCTGAGAGTATGAAAATTTGACTAAAAAGACAATTCATTTTGAAAAACTTCCAATCGAAAAGTATTATGGTTATCCCATTTATGAGGTCTGGCATGTGGCTGAAGATGGAGAGTCCATTGTTTTCAATTGTTGTAACTCTCTAGATGAGAAAACCCAGAGGAAAGTCAAAAGAATCATCGGGAACATGGCAACAATACCAGACTATCAATCAGATTCACTACGATGGACGGTACATAAATATCAATATGGAGAGGTCAAACCAAAGGGTCATAGATTTTTTTTCTTTATCAAATGCGGCATGAATATTGTCTTTTTCGAATACAGAGAGAAAAAGAGTGATTCGTTAGGTGATAAAGTATATAAAGTGATTGACCAAAAGAGGGAAGAATATGAGCGAGAATTCGAAGAGTTCCTTAAAAGAAATCAATGATTTTTTTTCCGCGGAACCGGATGCTGAAGATAAGGCATGGATTATCATTGATGAATTCTATCATTATGTAGCGACTTATATGAAAAACAACAATATCAGTCGTGCAGATTTGGCGCGGCGGTTGGAGAAATCCCGGGCTGCGGTCTCACAGATGTTCAATAAAACGCCAAATTTGACTATTAAAAAAATGGTAGAAATTGCGGATGCGATAGGTGTTAATTTATCTATAGTGCCTCGAGGAGACGCCTTGCAAAGTCGCCAAGCTCAATGCCAAGTGCGAAACGATATCGTTTCCGTACAAATTGGTCTTGATAAAGATATTGAAGAAAAGATAGATACCAGAGATCGAGTTAATATCAGCAGCAGTAAAAAAATGATCTATACTATTGACAATGTACAATATTCCCATGATCAGTTTGAGGTATAAAAATGACAAATCAAGTACGCGATGATAAGAAAGAAATTTCGTTTCGACTTATTGAGATAAAGAAAGTGAGATTCTATCAGAATGACTATACAGAATTTGGTCTTACTCAGACCGATATTTTAAAAGGTAATCTTAACCTTGGAGTCAACTTTGAATTAAAGCCAAAGGAAGAGACTATAACGATATTTTTGGTAGCGGATTTTTGCAAAAATAACCATAAACTATTCGGAATTGCTACATCCCATACATTTAAAGTAAAGAACTTTAAAGACTCTATACAGTTTAATGAAAAAGGCGATTCCAATTTACCGGATGACTTGATGAAATTGTGGTTAAGTATTGTCATTTCCGATACCAGAGGAATGTTAGTAATATTAAACGCCGATCATGAATACTCAAAGATCGTTCTCCCTTTGATTCATCTTGATACATTTATGAAAAGTTTAAAAGAAAAACAAAAAAAGGCGGATTAATTCGTCTTTGATCTATTATTGATAAGATATTTTTTATAAATATTTCTTCAGATACCTTCCCAACTCCACAAAATGCAGTGTAATTCCCACCCGGTGTGACTGACCCAGTTCGGTATAAGAGCCACCCATCGCCAGACCATAATCGATACCGCCAAGTAATGTATTGAGCCCAAAGCCCACATGAACGCTGCCCAGGTTATCCCGACCGGCGCGCAGCAGGATGAATTTTTTAATCTGCAGTTCCAGTCCCAACCGAAAGCCGCTGCTGATAAATCCCAGGTTCATATCCGCCTGATTGGTTTCACCTTCTAAGGTCATATCAAATCCGACAGACGGGCGAATGACTATTGGAATTGCCGATGGCGCAAAAGTATAGACGCCACCTAATTGCACCGACGGCAGGATAAATTCATTATCTCCATCGGGATAGTACAAAAACGTGGTGGTAAAATCACGCATAATCGCACCAACCTGTAGTGACGGCAGCAGTCGATACAGGGCGCTCAGGTTGAGTCCGAATCCCCAGGCGGCGGTTGTGCCGAGAGATTTGTACAAAGTTTTAATCGTTCCACCCAAATATAAGCGCGGGTTCATCTGCCGGGCGATGGCAACGAACAGCGCATTCTCACTGGCGCCAAAAGTTCCGATTTTCCCGAAATCCAGGCGTTCACCGGGATCCAGTTTACCGTTGCCGTTATCGTCGATCAGCGCTGAGCGTGTATCGGGAATATCATCCACCCCCAGCCGAAAAAAACTGACACCATAGGCATAATCCGAGCGACCAGGAATTGCCAGTGAAAAATAATCCAGGTTAAGAACACCGCCGAATTCCTCGGTGTGCATGAATTGTCCGGAGAGAACTGTATTCTCGACCAGAAACGCCGGATTCCAGTAAACAGCGGCGGCAGCTTGCGGCGAGGCAATCACCGAGCCGCCGAGACTCATTTCCCGCACGCCCATGCCGATCTTCAGAAATTCACCGGCGTACTTATCACCAAAGGCAAAAGACGTTGTCGTTACAGAGGCAACAAGCAGTGTAACTGCAAAAAGCCTCGATAAATTGAAATATTTATATTGAAGTGTCCTGAAGAAATTCATATTACTGAATGATACGGTAATCCGGTTTTAAAAGTTCCCGCTATCAAACTCCGTATTCCTTTTTTAGTTCGTCAAGTTTCTGAAGCGCTTCGATGGGTGTCATACTATTAACGTCGACTTCACTAAGCTTCTTGCGCAGTTCGTTTTCCTGCCGGTCGAATAAGCCCAATTGGTTCTTATTGGGTTCGGGAAGTTTATGATATTTCACTTTATCCGTCGGCAGCACCCGCTCATCGGTGCTCAGATTGGACATGATCTCGTTGGCGCGGTGGATCACCTCCATGGGAATACCTGCCATCTGAGCCACATGAATACCGTAGCTTTTATCGCAACCACCGGGGATGATCTTACGCAGGAAAACGACCCGGTCGCCATATTCCTTGACTGCAACATTCAGGTTTTTCACACGGGGCAGGATTTTTTCCAGTTCGGTCAATTCATGATAATGAGTCGCGAACAGGGTCTTTGCGGCAACATCTTTATGCTGATGCAAATATTCCGTGACCGCCCAGGCAATAGACATGCCGTCATAGGTGGACGTTCCACGACCGATCTCATCTAATAAAATCAATGAGCGAGGCGTCACATTATTGAGAATATTTGCTGTTTCGTTCATCTCCATGAGGAACGTGGACTCACCGGCAGCCAGGTTGTCGCTGGCGCCGACACGGGTGAATATCTTATCAACTACTCCGATTGAAGCATCATCGGCTGGAATGAAACTGCCCATTTGCGCCATCAGCACAATAATTCCCACCTGGCGCAGATAGGTAGATTTTCCCGCCATATTGGGTCCGGTGATTATCAGTATTTGGTTGGATTTATTATCTACATCTATGTCATTGGGAATAAAATTCTCGCCAGGCGGTAAGAGATATTCCACCACCGGATGGCGACCGGCTTTAATAATAATACGGCTGCTTTCATTCATTTCGGGGCGTGTGTATTTATTGCGATCGGCGATATGGGACAGTGTACTCAGCACATCCAGTTCTGCGATGATTGCCGCATTTTGCTGGATGGCTTTAATCTCCTTGAGGACTTTTTCACGGAGCGCCTGAAAAATCTCATACTCGATCTCCGACATTTTTTCTTCGGCGGTCAGTAGTTTCTCTTCGTATTCTTTCAGCTCAGGCGTGATAAAACGCTCGGAATTCACCAGGGTTTGTTTACGAATATAGGTGTCCGGCACCTTATCCACATGAGGCTTGGTGACGTCGATATAGTAGCCAAAAACTCTATTATAACCGACCTTGAGGGTTGGAATCCCCAGAGTTTCCCGCTCCTTGGACTGCATCTGAAGAATCCACTCTTTACCGTGCCGGATGATATGGCGGTATTCGTCGAGTTCTTTGGAATAACCGTCCCGGATGAATCCGCCCTCCTTGATAGATAGCGGTAAATCCTGATCCTTAATGGCGCTGTTTAATAATTCCACGATATTAGGCAAACGAGAGAGGGATTTATATAACTGTTTGAAGGCTTTTTCACTTTCGATAAGCGCCTGGATTTCAGGAATCAGTTCGAGAGTCGTTTTTAAAGAATTCAATTCCCGTGAGCCGGCGCGGTTGGTAGTCAGCCGGGACAATAATCGTTCCAGATCGCTTGTTTTACCAAGCAGTTTTCGTAATTCAGCTCGATTTTTATGATTGTTAAAAAAGAATTCCACTCGATCGTGGCGTTGACGAATTTCCGTTAGCTTGCGCAGGGGCGCCCGCATCCATTTCACTAAGAGCCGGCTGCCTGTAGGCGTAACCGTATCATTGATCACACCGAACAGCGATCCGCGCTCATTGCCGCTTTGCATTGTCCTAAAAAGTTCCAGGTTGCGCTGAGTAAACTCGTCAACCAAAACTACATCCTGATCGCTCTGCAATCTCAGGCTCGAAATATGTTCCAGGTTAGTCTGGTGATTATGGCGCAAATAACTTATTACCGGTCCCGCCGCCATGATTCCCATTGTTGCCTTTTCACAGCCGAATCCCCTCAGAGATTGCGTTCTGAAATGATGAATCAGGGTTTCGTATGCCATTTCAGGGGAATAGAAATAGTCTTCCATCGACGTAATCCGCAGAACCTGCTGTTGAAACAGCGCTGTCACTTCTTTCTGCTGCCGTTCCGGGCAGAGAATCTCCGATGGCTGTAGTGACAGAACGGTTTCTTTCAGTCTTGCCGGCGATGTCTCTGATAAGAAAAATTCACCGGTGGAAACATCAATCGTCGCGATACCGGCTGTTTTATCGTCATAAATAATTGAGACGAGGTAATTATTTTTTTCCTTTTCCAGATAATTGTCGGTAATCGCGGTTCCCGGCGTGACCAGTTCCACCACTTCCCTTTTGACGATCCCTTTCGCCAGTTTGGGGTCTTCCACCTGTTCGCAAATGGCGACCTTCAGTCCGGCTTTTAACAATTTGTGCAGATAATTATCAAGTGCGTGATAGGGAAAGCCGGCTAATGGAACCGTGGCGGCTTTGCCATTGGCGCGTTTGGTCAGAGTAATATTCAGGATTTTTGCGGCGGTTTTGGCATCTTCCCGAAAGGTCTCGTAGAAATCGCCCATACGGAAGAGCAACAAGGCATCAGGATACTTGGCTTTGATGGCGCTGAACTGCCGCATCACGGGAGTTGATTCGTCGATATGGTCCTTCTTATTCGTCATTTCAGTCCAACGCTAAATATACGGAATCGCTGCTTATATTAGAAATTGTTTTGGAGTGTACCGATACCATCGGTGCATTCCATAGATATTTAACTTAACATTCGCTGGTCATTGCGCCGAACCGTCAACCCAACCCGGTCATAATAATTTAAGACCGGGATCGCCCATTTGCGGCTGGTTTGCAAGACATCTTTCAGTTCGCTGACAGTCGCTGTATTTTTATTTATTAAATATTCCCGAATCAGCGTCATACCTTTTTCCACGACTTCTGCATGCAGAAATTTATCCTTATCGATCTGTACGATGCGTTTCTGATCCAGCAGATCGGCGATGATCAGTTGAATATCTTCTTCCGGCAGATTGGAAGATTGATGAATTTTTTTCAAATCGGGAGAATTGAAAGCGGAATTGTGCAGTGTCTCATCCAGCCAATTAATAAAGCGCTGCTGTGCTTCTGAAAATACTACTGTAAAATCCGTTATGGCTACTCTGTCACCAATGATTTTAATCTGTTGCTTATCACTCAACTTTCTCAATAAATAATTTCCCAGAACCGGCGAAATGTTAACGTTTCCGAAGAGTTCAGTTTTTAACGGTCCCGGAGATAAAGGTTTGTGTCTGTGATATTGCCGGATCAGGTTGAGAAATTCCAATTTTAGATTATTGTGGAATTTAGTGGCAGACCAGGCGTTTTCAATTTGAACTGCCGCACCTTCTCTCTTCAATTCATCGAGATGCTTTTGAATGATGTCGTCATGACACGATAAGCGCATAGCCAATGTGTGTTCAGTCGAAACTCGGGTCGGATTGGATTCAAGCTGCCAACGAACTACTGTAAGAAGGTTCGCATTTTTCAACGCAGCAAGAGATCGAGCCGCCTGGATGTCCTTTTTACGCAGTGGAGCAGATTGAACTTCGAGCACAGAGCCGCCGCCAATAGTGATCATGGGCGAGTATTGACGGATGATAAATCGGTCCTGAAAACCAGCTGGGATTTCCCCGTCAAATACCAACTGTGCGATAGCTGATTCGCCGGGGAGCAGTTTATCTTTTCCAATTAAACGGATCCGCGCCAGGTACTCGCCGGTTCCGATATGCACCCGAACACGGGCGTTATACGCCAGATCCGGAGCCGAGGGCAGCGCTGATACTGAGCAGGTGATTAATTTAGCCGGCTTGAAATAGCCGCGCGTAGCCAGGACAGATCCTCGCCCGATCTGATGATGCTCAATGCCCTGGATATTAATCGCCGCCCGGTGTCCGGTGGAAATATTATCAACTGATTTATTGTGAGATTGGATTCCCCGTACTTTTACCGGTTTCTGCAGAGGCAGGATTTCCAGTTCGTCACCGACACTGATATGTCCGCTGATCACAGACCCGGTAACTACGGCGCCATACCCCTTTGACACAAATACTCTGTCAACGGGAAGTCGGAACAACTCCGGTCCGGTCACCGAATCACTCACTTGCTCCGGTAATTTCAGAAGATAGTCTTTTAATTCGGCAATCCCGGTTCCTTTCACTGAAGAAACCCGAAAAACAGGCGCAATTTGTAAAAAGGTTCCCTGAATCAGTTCCCGAAGCTCTTCTTTAACCAGATCGATCCACTCCAGATCCACCATATCGATTTTTGTGATCACGATTAAACCACGGGATATATTCAGCAGGGATAAAATATCGAGGTGTTCGCGGGTCTGGGGCATGATGCCGTCGTCAGCGGCAATCACCAGCAGTCCCGTATCGATTGTACTAGCGCCGGTGACCATATTTTTTATAAAGCGCTCATGCCCGGGCACATCGATAAAGGCGATGTTTTCCGTCAGGAAGGCAAAGCCAATGTCAATCGTCATGCCCCGTTGCTTTTCCTCCGCCAGCCGGTCCGGGTCGGTTCCTGTCAGCGCCCGGATTAACGTAGATTTCCCATGATCGATATGTCCGGCTGTTCCAATGATAATAGGGCGCATAATATATATTTGATGAGTTAGGTTGATTTGATTTCAGCCGCAACCCGGATGATAGCGTTTTGAATGAAGATCATTTCCTTTTCCGCAACTGCCATCAGATCCAGATAAAACCGTTTTTCTTTGAGATACCCTACAACCGGCGGGTCCTGCTGACGAAATAGTCTGGCAAGCTTTTCTTCTGAAATTCGATCGGAACCGATCCTAATTGCTACGCTGGGAATCGTCTCGATGGGCATGGAACCGCTGCCGGCTTCGGTCAATGTATCGCAGATTTCAATTGTCAGGCAATTGTTCATCTTGTTTATAACATTTTCAACTATCCGCTGTGCCATAGATCTTAATTGATCTCTTGATCTTGTGAGCGAGGAGTAGGCTGCGATCTCCGGTGTTTTTTTATCAAGGATGTATTTACTCAGGGTATATGTCAATAGGCTGAAACTGGTTTTATCACAGCGCATTACTCGCATCAGCGGGTTTTTGCGGATTTTTTCGATATATGGAGATTTTCCGACGATTAATCCCGCCTGAGGCCCGCCAAGTAACTTATCACCGCTGAAGGTAACCACATCAAAACCTGCGGCAACTGTATCAGACACCAGCGGCTCTTCCGGCAATCCCATACTGCCGGTTGGAATTAACGCGCCGCTTCCCAGATCCATGATAACGGGAATATTGTGTTTATGAGCCAGATCAATAATATCAGATTCCGGCGGTTTTGCCGTAAAGCCTTCAACGCGGTAATTGGATGTATGGGCAATGAGAATTGCGCCGGTTTTAGGGCTGATCGCATTCTCATAATCGCCGAGGTGGGTTCGGTTAGTCGTGCCGACTTCAACCATCTTTGCGCCGCTTTTCTTTATCACATCGGGCAAACGAAAGGAACCGCCGATCTCAATCAATTCTCCTCTTGAAACAATAACCTCTTTGCGGTTGGCAAGGGAATTCAGGGAAATCATTACCGCGGCGGCATTATTATTCACGACGGCAGAACTTTCAGCGCCAGTTAGCAGGCATAAGTATTTATCAGTCAAATCCAGGCGCTCCCCGCGTTTTCCACTCTTTAGATCGTATTCCAGGTTCAGATATCCCGGGGCAATATTCATCAGAAATTGTAAAGATTGTTCTC
>JAHIOG010000524.1 GCA_018895675.1 bacterium | reverse complement strand
TAGCATCGAAAATATTCAATCGTTTACAAGCGACCAGTTGATCGATTTTATTAAATCAAACTATACGTCCGATCGTCTATTGGTTGCCGCATCCGGGAGAGTTCATCATCATGAACTTGTGGAATTGACTGAAAAATATCTTTCGGGACTACAACGAGGCAACAATTCCAGAGTTTTGCCTGAGATTACACCTATCAAGGAATTAAAGAAAGTGTATCGAAGGCAGATTAGCCAATCTCATTTAATCATTGGACGCAGAGTGTTTCCGCAGAGTGATCCCCGTCGTTATCATTTGGCGCTACTGAATGTTATCCTCAGCGGGGGAATGTCATCGAGGCTATTTCATAATATCCGGGAAAGATATGGCTTTGTATATGCTATTTACTCGTTTTCGGATTTATATTTGAACGATGGTCTCTTTGGCGTTTATGCCGGTGTGGATACAAGTCAGTTGGATACGATTCGCAATATGATTTATGATGAGTTGAACAAACTCGTTACAAATCCGATCAGCCCGGAAGAATTAAAAAAAGTGAAGCAACAGTTCGAAGGCGGGTTGGTCATATCCCTGGAAGGGATGCAGTCCCGCATGAACCGGCTGGCAAAAATGGAAATTTACGAGAATCGGATCATGACAATTAAAGAATTGTTGGATATTATTGATCGCGTATCAATCGAAGACATCACTGATTTAGCGCGATATCTTTTTGATGCTGATCAGTTTATTGAAACAGTTATTATTCCTGAAAATGCAAATACTCAAAAAAACGGGAGGTAACAATGGCAAAGCACGTCAAACCCGCAGATCGTACGAAAAATGTTACTTATGCTATCCGTGACATTGTCCTAAAGGCGAAGCAATTGGAAGCAAAGGGAAAACAGATTTTATATTTGAATATTGGTGATCCTCCTGTGTATGATTTTGAAACGCCTGCCGATTTACGGCGAATCGTTGCAGACAAAATTCTTCAGTCGAATGCCGGCGCTAAAAATAATGTGTCGACTTATTGTGATTCAATGGGGATCTTAGAAGCGCGCGAAGCCATTGCCCGTAACGCCGTTGAGGTTAAAGGTATTAAAAATGTTACTCCCAACGATGTTTTTGTATCAAGTGGTGCTTCGGAAGCGATCACCCTGGCAATTGCCGCATTAATCGATCCGGGTGACAATATCATGACGCCATCTCCCGGATATCCACTGTACAGCGGACAGATTCCGGTGTATCATGGCGAGTTGAATCCCTATTTATTGAATGAAGAAACCGGTTGGCAGATCGATTTTGATGAGTTGGAGCGCAGAGTTAATAACAAAACCAAAGCGATCGTTGTCATTAATCCCAATAATCCAACCGGCGCAAATTACAACCGGGAAAGTATTTTGAATATTCTTCAGTTTGCCGAAAAATACAATCTTGTTGTATTTGCCGACGAGATTTATGATAAACTGCTTTTTGATGGACAAAAACATATTTCGATTGCATCCCTGTCCGAGACGGTACCCATTATCACGTTTGGCGGGTTAAGTAAAAATTATATAATGCCTGGATGGAGAGTAGGATGGGCGATTTTTCACGATCCGCTCCAAATGATCGTTGATTATCGTGAAGCCATCAATAAATTACTTCGAGCAAGATTATGTTCACCCCATCCTCAGCAGTATATGATTGCACCTGCTCTCAATGGTGATGATGATCATCTGCCCGAAATGATGGCAAAGATTCAACGTCGCAGGGATATTACGTATGAGATGTTGAATGCAATTCCCGGTATTTCCTGCGTCAAGCCTGGCGGCGCTTTTTATGCATTTCCTCAGATACAGCTTCCCAAAGGAATCGACGACGAACAATATGTTATCGGACTTCTTGAGGAAACCGGAGTATTAGTCGTTTATGGGAAGGGTTTTGGTCAAAAACCAGGCACAAATCATTTCAGGATCGTCTTTTTACCTGATGATAACACTTTAATACATTCGTATAAACTAATCAGAGAATTTACCGAAAAATTCTACGCCAGGTATCATTTCAGCCTAACAATATAAGCGGGGGCAATATTATTAATAATCCTGTAAATCCGAACAGGGTTCTGGTTTATCATAAAATCGATCCAAAACCTGAATTAGGACTCACCTGCATACATCCCGGGCAATTTAGAAAACAGATTGAATTTTTAATAAAGAACGGGTTTCGATTCGTTACACTGTCAGAACTTGCGAAATTGAAGAATCCGGATAACAAGACAATTGCTATTACTTTTGATGATGGTTATAAAGATGTTTATGAATTTGCTTTTCCTGTTTTAAGTCAATACAATGTACCTGCAACAGTGTTCATAATAACAGATTATATCGGGAAGCGTAATGACTGGGATGCCAATCTGGGCTGGATCCATTATGAACACCTCAATGAAGATGAGATTAGGTTTCTTCAAAAAGCGGGTTGGGAGATAGGTTCTCATAGCATTTCCCATAAATCGATCCATGGTATGACCGAGAACGAAATCATCTACCAATTGACCTGTTCGAAAGAGATTCTTGAGGATAAATTTGCGCAACGGATAGATTTTTTTGCCCCTCCGTTCGGTAGTATAAGCAATCGAATCAGAACGTTAGCACTCCGATCTGGTTATAAGGGCATCTGTGGTTTTTATTCATTCAAATATTATAAAAATCAACTTCTTCCTGGAATTGTTCCACGATTAACCGTATACAGAACGGATACTATTGGATCTGTACGGTGTAAACTTTTGAAGGATTCTAACTTATTCAAAGAAGTTCTGAAACAGAACATAATTAATTTTTGCTCAAATGCCACTATCATAGTAAATTCTTTAAGATAACTTAAAAATTTACTTGACATATCAGATTCCTCTGTTTATACTATTAAAGTAATGGTTTAAGTGAAGCGTGAAATAGGACGTAAAATGGAAGGGTCTATCAAAAAGCTGTATTATTCTATTGGTGAAGTTAGCGAAACGACAGGACTGAAACAGTATGTCTTACGGTATTGGGAATCAGAATTTCCTTCACTCGCTCCGTCTAAAAACCGTGCGGGAAATAGAGTTTACCGTGAAAAAGATATAGTTTTAATTCAATATATAAAACACCTGCTCTATGATAAAAAATTCACTATTGAAGGAGCCAAGCAGAAACTAAAGTCCATAAAACCCGAGGATTTGCAACGGTTTAACGAGACCGGCGGCATTAGTGATATCGATCAGGAAGAATATTCAAGTAGTCAATTAATAGAAGTAATCCGAAAGATAAAATCGGGTTTGAAAGAAGTATTAGTCCTGTTGAATGATTGGGAAATCTGACACCTTTTTATAGACTTCACAATAAAAAAAACATAAATTACGACGCTGTTTGAAATCGGAGCGTGGCGCAGTCCGGCTAGCGCACCTGAATGGGGTTCAGGGGGTCGTAGGTTCAAATCCTATCGCTCCGACATTCGATTTTTTTCAGTATTAGTCTCTTAATTCTCAAATTCTTGTCCCGAAATACTTCGGGACAAAGAATATTTTGATTTCTCGACGCTAAAAAGCATGTTTCAACATGATGTTTATATCAAATATCAAACTGCAAATTGCCTGCCTGTCCTACGGACGCAGACAGGTAAATATCAAATTTTTTCAGAGATGCCTCCGGATTCCGCTTTATACTAATTAGTTTAGAACATTAGACATTGAAATTTGTAGTTTATTTGCCTGCCCTGTAATGAGGAACGAATGTACCAAGGAAATTTAGTATTTGAAATTTGAAATTTCTTTTTTTAAACCTTTTTTAGTTCTGGCTTGTCCAGGTTTAGGATAAGGGGGTGGCGCTGCTCCCTTATTTTGTTTTGATGTTAAAAAGAATTATTTTAGTGAAGTTGTCATTTGGATACTTAATTTGTATTTATTTGTATTAAAATTGGCGATAACGATCATAATGGATCAGCAGCGGTAGAAAGTTAAAATGGCATTGTACTTTTCATACAATCAGAAGACATATTCTAAAAGACAGTTTACCAAACAGCTGGAACGAGTAAAATCCTTTGGATTCGACGGATTATTTTTTCCAGTAACTAATGCAAATACAATAGTACATAGTAAAAAAGAACGGAAAATACTTCCTTTTTGGAATATGATAGCTCAGGCAAAAAGTTCAGGATTAAAGACTGGCATCAAACTTCAGTGTTTTCAGAATCGGGTTTTATACCAGAATGATAGTTTTATACCGCCTATGAATTATCTTGGCGCAACGTATGTTCCTAAATCGGATTATTATCCCGTCTGTCCTAACAACCCTGATGGTTTGAAGACATTTTATAAAATTATTGATTTAATCGCTAATAATACTTTCCTTGATTTTATCTATCTTGAGCATTTTCGATTTCCGTTTTATTGGGAGAAGGAAAAGCTGGATATTCAAAATAGAATTCCGCCGTTCTGTTATTGCCCATTCTGCGTGACGGAATTTAGTTCGGTTGTTGGTGAAATTATTTCAACAGGAGAACAAATTCAAAGCATGATGCCGGAATGGTTGGAGTGGCGAACGGAAGTAATGTTTAGTTTGCTTTCTTATATTCAAGAAAAAGTTCCGAACAGTGTACAGATCATCGTTGCGCTGCCCCCTCTATCTTTAATTGATTTACCGTTTACTACCGGGCAATTACCACAAGGGCTTATGGAAGAGGGGTGCCTTTTATCTCCACAATTACACCATAGGGTAAAGGCGAAGAATCTTGCCTGGATTGAAGATTTATTGGATCAGTATCAGCTAGATTTGCGGATACGCAGGTTGTTTCCAAGTTTTGAATATGGCAATGCCGAAGAATTTGAGTATTTAGCAAAATTGGAGAAAAAATACTCCGGAATTATATTTTGCCTTCTACCAGATGCAATGTGACTTCGTTAATTAAGACTGATTATCGTTGCCCGATTTCTTAGGTATTGTATTTTAAAGTAAAGCAAACTATATTAATCATAGATTTGTTGATGTTGGGGTTAATCGACTTATCTGGACTTTTTGGGACAGTGTTCTATACAAGGGAATAAATGAATATTTCCGTTATCCCGTTGTTTACGCTTTCGAATCTTTCGGAAGACGAAGGAATTCAAGGATTTCCGGATAAAATTAAACAGGTTCTGAAAATCTTGGAAGAATCACCTGGTTTTGGAACCTGTCATTTGACTTTCCATACGAAGTATTTAAAATCGCTGATTAATGCCGAATCCGACTGGATTGAACTTATAAAACATTTAATCGATGAAAAACGTTTATTGTGTGGTCCGTGGTATTTACCTCCAAATGATTGTCTCGCAAACGGAGAAACTCTCATCCGGAATTTATTTTTGGGGGATAAAATCTGTTATGAAATCGGCAATATCATGAAAGTTGGTTATACAACATTGAGCTGTAGAAATAATTCGCAACTGCCCCAAATTTTTAATGGTTTCAACATAGATACGGCTTTTATTCCAATTACAACTACTCAAAATATACCGAATGCATTTATATGGGAAGGCGTTGACGGGAGTAAAGCACTCGTAAAGTGTTTTTATCAACGAAATCTGAATAACGGTATAGATTTTGACGATTTACAATATATATCACACTTAGAGAAAAATGGTACAAATGAGCCATCGGATACTCCTGTTTTATTAATAAGTGATATTGATCCTGATGCCGGTACAGATCGTTTTAAAAACATTATTGATTATTTTAATTCGCTGGAAGGAGTTCATGCCGAGCTTATATCTCTCCCGGATTATTTTTGGAGAATTAAGGAAAAAAATACCGATAGAACTATTAAAGTCCTGTCAAATGAATCAATTCCTTGTTTAGAATTAAAACAATCGCACGCGAATGTTAATTGCGCCAGAATTCGAACAAGCAACTCCCAGGCAGAGCATTCATTACAGTTTTATGCTGAACCATGGAATGTTATTCAACAGCAGACATTAGGTGTGAATACAAAAAGTGAAATCCAAAGTTTATGGGAATCACTTTTATCATTGCAATATTCTACTTATGAATGTCCCAAAATAGATCGGAACCGGATACGTCAAATTCGTAGTCGGTACAGGTCCTTATTAAATCAGATTAATACGGCTTTTACCGACTCTATCATGATGTTATTGAAAAATATACAACTGCCTGATGAACAACAGGGATATTATTTTACAGTTGTAAATCCGCTACCTTTTAACAGGACAGAAATCATAGATGTTGATTTGGAACTTCCCGGTGATATCGCGCTCGAGAAAGTAGCGGTTGAAGATTTATCCGGACGGACAATATCATGTATAAATGTAGGTAAAACAAATATTTTTCCTGTATTTGAACATCAGGATGATATTCATAAAACACGGTACCGTTGTTTCCTTGAATTGAACAAGCTTCCTGCGATGGGATATAAAACCTATAAGATTATTCCGACAATAAAGTCGTTCACTCCTCATCGTAAAAATATCGTTTCGTCTCATAATTGTCTTGAAAATGACTTTATCAAAGTTACGATTAATTCAGATGGCACATTTAATGTTTTTTCAAGAGAGACGGGAGCGATATACCGATCATTAGGATACTTTATTGATACTGTTTTAGACGATCAGGGTAAATTGAAGGAGCGAATAATTACAACTTCGCTTAAACCACGTATTACCCGGTTAGACAACAATACATTATTTGGTTCATTTAAAATTGAGTATGAGTGGGTTCAAGATAATCGGGTTGAAAATCAACGGACAAAGATTTCCGTGATCTTATCACTTAACAGATTATCCCGGTTTATAAATATTGACCTTGAAGTTGTCGATAAGGCTGATGATCATAAAATCGATTACTATTTTCCCGCAGATTTTAAGATTGATCATGTTTATTCTGATTTACGCTTTGACATTCAAGAAATTTCATCGATTGAAGAAGTGCGAAAAAAGAAACAGGTTACAATGTCATTAAATTCCTTTATAGGATTAAGCGACGAGATTGCCGGGTTCGCAATCGTATGTAAAGAGATTCGGTCAGCGTTTATTAATACAAGAGGGAAAAAATATTTATCATTACCAATTCTTGAGAAACAACCATTGCCATCATCTTCTTCAGCAGAAAAAAACGGTACACCAATTTTAAAATATACACTTTCATTTTATCCCTATTTGGGAGGATGGGAAAATGGTCAGGTTTTATCGGATGCTTATGCAAGGATTTTAGGAATCAAATTGTATATGATAGATAAAGCTGAAGGTTCATTACCCACTCAGATGGAATTCCTGAAAATTGAGCCGGCTGATTTGTGTTTTTCAGCGCTTAAATTTAGTGATAATGGCAGC
>JAHIOG010000523.1 GCA_018895675.1 bacterium | reverse complement strand
TTTCTGCCATCCACCATTGATCCCCAATCTTTACTGTTTGATATACATTACCGTCAATATCTGTCACGGTTCCGGTTTCAGTTTGGGCAATTGACTGCTGTCTTGATGTAGAAATCACCGTGGTAGATCTTTGCATTTCAATATTCAGCGTTGCCGTCTTATTCTCTTCTATACTAATTGTCTTTTTCTGATCAGCATAGCCGCCGACTGTAAATTGCAGGGTGTATTGTCCTACCGGAATGTCTTTTTTATACTTTGACCCGCTCCAGGTGTCAATTTGCTGACTGCCCTGTTTCATGGTTACCTTGGTTTCCATCGGCTCCACCACCAGTTGCAGTGTGCCGGTCATTTGTTTCAGAGTGAACGCTTGCGACTGATCCTGACCTTTCTCCACGGTTACCGTCCGGCTGTCGCCGTACCAGCCCTCTTTTTTCACCTCGATCCGGTAGCGTCCGGGCGCGACTTCAAGGGATTTTGTAGTTTTAAGTTCGCCATTGATCCACACCTGCGCATCCGCCGGTGAGGTGTTGATCGTCAGAATCGCGGTGATTTTCACCAGATTAAAGGTCCAGGTGTTCGTACCGGTTTCTGCCACATTGATCGCCTGGTCTATGGTTTCGTATTTTGTTTTGATAAGTTTTAGGTTGTATTCGCCCGGAAACTTGAAAAGTTGTTTATTGGTCTGTCCTTCGTCCACATCGTCAATATAGATCGCTGCGCCGGTGGGATTGCTGGTAATCGTCACCATTAGCGGCTCCACTTCTTCGAGCGTAATTTGGAATAAATTTGATGTTTCAGAAACTTCTATTGCTTTTGAAACAGCACGATAGCCATCCTTAACGAGTCTGAGCGTATGATTACCAACGGGGATTTGAAAACTCTGCCCTGTCCCCATGCGATTGCCGTCTATGAATACGGTCGCGCCTTCGGGTTGGGTAATAATATTGATCGGGATATCGATCAGTTTGGCTTCACCGGTGATCCGGACTTCCCAGACCTCTTTTTCTTTCAGGGAGATGCCTTGCTCCGACAAAATGATTTTAAGCGGTTCGTAACCGGTGTGAAACACTTCCAGCACCCGTTCACTGGTGGAAAGATAGACCATATCCATGCCGGGATTGTCATCCACCCGTACCACACCGTTATAGGCGTCATAGCGAAATCCATCCAGATCGGAGATTACCTTGATAGCTGAACAGAAGTTGCCGCCGGCATCCCGCACAGCCACGATTTCCGACGGGGATTTAGCTGGTTTGCCATCGATACGCATCTGAGATGTTTGAGCAAAAATCACCACTGTAGTTAATAAAATTAACAGAAACACTTTTAACTTAAACGAGTTCATAGCATCCTTTTGATGGCTTTTTACATTTATTGAAATGATTGTCTTTGCCGGATTATCATATGTTTTCGCCATGATGATCATTAAATTTCAAAAGTAATATAATCTCAATATATCTTAGATACAACATTCTTAACCCAAAAACCAAAGGAGGTTCTCATGAACACAACTCTCACAGGGCAAATTACGCCCACGGAAACCGACGTATTATCTCTCGTCACAACCGATCGGGATGATACGCTCTGGCCTTTTGAAATCATCGATCCGCCGGAAGAAGACCAGATGGAATTCCAGTTGTATCACAACCAGAAAAGCGCCGGTCGATATTCTCAAAATCGAACGTTCTTGTTATAAATGTGATAAATCAAAATCTGGTAAAAACTTGGAACGATTTGGGAATATTTTAGTTATTGAATTTTACAACTTATTGTTAATTGTTTATTTATACAACTTGAGCGGAGAGGGATCTTTCTACACTTCGTTACGAAAGACAAGTTGAACCACCTAAAGTATTCTTCTTCTTTTTAACCACTCCTTACCAGCATTATTATTAAAATATTTTTCACGTTTTCTTGCTTGGTCGGAGCTATCATATCTTTCTGAATAGATTACCTTCCAATTAGAACCCCGTTTAGTATAATAACTACGACCATAATTGTGTTCTTGAAGTCTTTTTTCAAGATCCTTAGTAATGCCTGTATAAATTAATCCTTCTTCGGATTTAATAATATACACAATCCACATAGTTATTTGTCGCTTTCTGTAAGTTTTATTCTATTTTGACGCACAAGTTGTAAGAAGTAGATTGGCTTGCTCATAGTCTATCTATCTACACAAATTACGATAGAAAAATGACGAAGTGTAGAGTAGTTTACTCATCGTCTATCTACACAATTTACGATAGATAAATAACGAAGTGTAGAGTAGTTTACTCATCGTCTATCTACACAATTTACGATAGATAAATAACGAAGTGTAGATGAGCGGAGAGAGAGGGATTCCTCCAAAGATATAGCCAAATGGCAAGTCAAGTATTTTTTGACAAGGTATTTAAGCATGATTAATTATCTCTACATATCAGGCAGTTGCCTGACATATTTTGCAATTCCAGT
>JAHIOG010000003.1 GCA_018895675.1 bacterium | reverse complement strand
GATCTATTTTCTCTATTTGAATATGTCTATGGAACATCACAAATGAAGTCGATCTTCCAGCATCGTAATTATGTTGGAACAATGTATAAAAATGTATATTCCTTCGAAAACTTCCTTAAATCACTTTATAAGAATCATTATTATATATTTCAGGACTTCGCCGACTCGCTTGATTATTCACAGTTTGAGAACAAGTATGATGGATAGTTTTGCCAGGTTTACTCTCGTGATCTCAAGACATTCTATGGCGAAATTCCGCTACCGACAAAGCCGCTTGGATTTAATTCTGAATTTATATATCTACCTGGTACCAAATCGAACACTTTTAACCGTAATACTATTTTAAAATGCCGGCTGGAAGTAAAACCCATTAAATATTCGCTATAACATCCATATTAATGGAAAATCTGTTAGTTATATTCCTGCCAACTCTTGATTTTCATTTGTTCCTCGCAATTTTTTAATATTGATTCGATAAAGCGCATGGCGATCTGGCGGTTGGTGATCAGCATGCTGGTTATTTCTAAGTTTCAAATCCTCTGAGCAGTTTCCATTATTCTTGTAAATATACATTGCATATTTACAAAATGTTTACAATATTACCGCATGAATAAACGCTATATCACCCGGTTATTATCAATACCAGCATACTCTTTTTTCCTGTTTGGCCCGCGCGGCACAGGAAAAAGTACATGGTTAAGACATACTTTAAAGACGCCCCATTATTTTGACCTGCTGGACTCATCGCTATACCTGGAGCTAATGCGCAATCCCGGTCACCTGGAGGCATTGATTGGAAATGAACCCGAAGATACCTGGGTTGTCCTTGATGAAATTCAGAAAATCCCGATATTACTGGATGAGGTTCACCGCTTGATGACCAAACATCATTGGAGATTTACTTTATGCGGATCATCTGCGCGGAAATTACGCCGGAGCGGAACTAATCTCCTTGCCGGTCGAGCCATTACCCTTAATATGGAATCATTCTCTTACGGAGAATTAAAAACCGATTATAATATTTATTCCGCATTGGAAACAGGTTTGCTGCCCTTTGTCATTCAATCACCCGACCAGGCCCAAAACATCCTTTCCGCCTACGTGAACACCTACATAAAAGAAGAAATTCGGGAGGAGGGGCTGGTTCGAAATTTGCCCCCATTTGTTCGTTTCCTGTCCATTGCCGGAATATTGAATGGACAGGTTGTCAATGGTCAAAATATTGCACGGGAAGCGGAAGTACCCAG
Organism: bacterium; assembly: GCA_018895675.1. Lineage (GTDB taxonomy): Bacteria > Fidelibacterota > UBA2242 > UBA2242 > UBA2242 > UBA9312. Next base: position 2,487 of record JAHIOG010000003.1, on the reverse strand, counting down.
GAGTAACGTAGATGTTTACTTCTCAATTTTGACTGATACACTATTAGGTCATTTTTTGCCTTCCTATCAGCCAAACCTTAAAGTCAGGGAACGCAGGGCGCCGAAATTTTATTGGTTTGATCCCGGTGTAGCGCGCGCTGCTGCCGGACTGATTCATGAACCTGTGGATAAATCATGGAAAGGATTTGCCCTCGAGACATTAATCTTCCATGAATTACGCGTTTATAATGAAACCTACAATCGATTCCGACCCATTCGGTATTATCGAACCGCTTCGGGAGTGGAAGTCGATTTTGTGATAGAGATTAAAAAGCAAACTTCCGGTGAAGCATCTCACATCATTTGCATTGAGGTTAAATTGGCATCCAAATGGAATCGTAAATGGGAATATCCCATGCGCAGTTTAGATCAGCAAGACAATATTCATGTAGATCGCATGATTGGTATATACATGGGAAATCAAACCTATCATTTCGATGGTGTGGATATATATCCCGCAACAGTTTTCCTGGAAAAGTTGTATAATCAGGAAATATTTTGATAATAGAAGAGCCCTGCGTTAAAACGCTAGGCTAATTTTCAATTTTCCATTTTCCATTCTTAATCAACTATATTCCTGCCAGCTGCGAATTTTCATTTGTTCCTGGGAATTTTTTGATATTGCTTCAATAAACCGCATAGCGATCTGACGGTTGGTGATCAGCATAACGTTATAGTCCACCGCCGCCCTGCGGATCAAATAACCGTTCGTCAATTCTTCATTCTGATAATTCTTCGGAATATTGATTACAAGGTCGATTTTACCGTCTTTTATGAAATCAACGGCATCGGGCGAAGCGTCATCCAGAGGCCAGCGTACCATTTCTACCGGGATTTTATTTGCTTTTAAAAACTTTGCCGTTCCGTCGGTCGCATAAATTTTCATTCCCATTTTTTGCAGTACCCGCACTCCCGGTAAAAGTTCAGCTTTGGATTCGATGGGTCCGGTGGATAGTAATACACTTTTAAACGAAAGCCGGTATCCCACAGACAGCAGCGCTTTCAGGAATGCCTCATCAAAATCCTCTCCCAGGCAGGCAACTTCCCCTGTAGAAGCCATTTCGACGCCCAGCGTAGGATCGGCGCCCTGCAAACGGGTAAAGGAAAACTGCGGCGCTTTGACGCCCACATAATCCAGTTCAAAGGACGAACTTGACCATTTCTGCACCGGCACACGCATGATAATCCTCGTCGCCATATCGATAAAGTTCTTTTTCAGCACTTTTGATATAAACGGAAAACTACGGGAAGCCCGGAGATTACATTCAATTACTTTCACCTGGTTATGCTTCGCGATAAATTGAATATTAAAAGGACCGTTAATCGTCAATGCTTGTGCGATTTTCTGAGAAATTAAGCGGATTTGCCGGATCGTTTCAAGATAGGTTCGTTGCGGTGGAAACACCAATGTCGCATCACCGGAATGGACGCCGGCATTCTCTACATGTTCAGAAATGGCATAGGCAATGATCTCACCGTTTTGGGCAACGGCATCATATTCAATTTCCTTGGCGTTTTCCAGAAATTTACTGATGACCGTTGGATGTTCGGGCGAAATCGTCACGGCTTTTTTCAAATATTGCTCCAGTTCCTCATCATTCGACGCCACTGCCATGGCGGCGCCGCTCAACACATAAGATGGTCTGATCAATACAGGATATTGATGTTTTCTCGCAAACTGTTTAGCCTCTTCTATAGAACTTAATTCTTCCCAGACAGGTTGATCGATCCCAAGCTGATCCAATAGATCGGAAAAATGCCGGCGATTCTCAGCCCGGTCAATATTTTCAGCCGAGGTTCCAAGAATCCGAATACCGGCGCGGTGCAGTTTCAACGCCAGATTATTGGGTATTTGTCCTCCGACGGACACAATGATGCCAATCGGGTTAAATATCCGGTAAATTTCGGAAACCGACTCCAGACTGATCTCATCAAAAATCAGGTAATCCACTTCATCATAATCGGTGCTGACGGTTTCCGGATTGTAATTAACGAGGATTGTTGAATATCCAAGTTTGCGAAGGGTTTTACCGGCATTGACACAACTCCAGTCAAACTCGACTGAGCTGCCGATTCGATAGGCTCCGGATCCCAGAATCAGCACAGTGTTGGAATCGAAATCATTTATATCGTGCTCATCAGAATTATAACTGAGATAGAGATAATTTGTCTGAGCCGGATATTCAGCCGCGAGCGTATCAATCTGACGGATTTTAGGAAAAATCCCATACTCTTCCCGTAATGATCCGATTTTCGCCGCAGTCTTTCCTGTAATTATTCCAATCTGTTCATCGGAGAATCCGAATTTTTTCGCCTGTTTGAGAATGAAAGCATCCTGTTTTTTACCGGCAGTTTGTTCTAATTCCTGCTTTACTTCGACAATATTCCGGATTTTATAAATGAACCATTTATCAATGTGGGTCAATTTATGGATAGTATCAACAGCAT
>JAHIOG010000522.1 GCA_018895675.1 bacterium | reverse complement strand
GGAAATGTAAAACAAAAGTTCGGTGAGAGTGAACTTTATTACGACTATACTACGACAAAACCACAACTCACTGCTTTTGCCCATGCACTGTGGCGTTTCGGTAATTTAAATATTATGACTGACATTTCAGCATCAACCGTTAAGTACCATATTATTGAAGATATTCCAAGTGGAAGTAACTATCCAGATGACCCGGAACCACATGGTGGTGATACCTGGACTGGTACAGCAACAGATGCTGACGGCAATCCTATCGAATATGTTCTCTGGGATCATGAAAGAACGTTCAATTTCATTTCTCCAAAATTCGGTGCAAACTATAATCTTACCGAAAATATCAACGTGTTTGCTAATTGGAGTCAGGCGATAAACGAACCAAGAGTTAAATATTTCTTTGCTTATGGTTCCCCTAATGAAGCTTTAGAGCTTGAGGGAACAGACGACATTGAACTGGGAGCCGGATACAAAGGTGATATTGCAGGTATATTTCTGGATGCTAAATACAACTTTTACCATATACAATTTCATGGAAAAGCGCTCAGTATCATGAACCCTGAAATGACAAATAAACCGGGATATGATTATAAAGGACGCCGCTTTATTCCAATTGGTGAATCAACTTATTCAGGACATGAACTTGCAGTGAATGCAGATTTACCGTTCAATCTCAGAGTCGGCTTCAATATGAGCATTGCATCCAACCTTTGGGGGGAACCGAAAGATTCTGAAGGCGCCCAGCACTTGTATTCTAGTGATATTGTTGTCGCAGGTGTTGATTTTGTTGATTCATTATCCGGTAAATCCAAATATGACAATAATGGTTCCTGGGATCCAGGCGAGAAAGCTCTCCACAAGAAATTCGTCGATAAGTTTGGCAAAAAGGTTGAAGTTGGGATGCCCCAGACGATATTCGGTGGAACACTCAATTACACACTTGGTGGCTTTTTCATAAACACAGCTATTCGTCATTATCGTGATATCTATATTCTTGAAAATAACACCGAGGTAACAGTTGACGGTCATTTAGAGGATGATGGAAGCTGGGTCTCTGATAAAGAAAGTTCAACACTTCCTTCAGCTACCGTTATCGATATGGTACTTGGATATAGGCTTGCCGCAGCAGGATTCCCGGTCAATATCTCATTACACATCAATAACATTTTAGATACTGAATATTGGCAAAAAGGTGATTCTTATGGCTTTGGTCCAGGTGCCGCAAGAACCATCATTCTAAATACAAGTGTAACTCTCTAATTTGGCAAAATTGTGAGCCTAATAAAAGCCCCGATCTATCGGGGCTTTTATTTTTACATTCCAGAACAATCAAAAAGAGCTGCTCTTAAGCAGCCCTTTTTATTAACAATTGTTCTATTTAATCTTAAATTATCATATGATTGAATCAGGTATTAGAATAGAGAGATTTTGCAGTGAAAAAGACCATTTATTTTTTATTGCTCCTTTTCTGCGTATCAGTTTACTGTGAACCGGATTTATGTTCTTAAAACTGATTTTAAGACGTTTTCAAAGAAAATGATGTTAATGAAATAGGCTATGAACAGCTTTAAAAGCCTTATTTCGGTGCAAAAATAAAAATATCCGGTAATTATCTTGACATAAGAAAGCAAAATGATTAAAATTTCTGGCTTTTTATTATTAAATTTTTAAGCAGTAAACAATGAAACAACTAAACGACTATATAGACTTCTTTGCACAAAATAATCCGGTATATCCCTTTATAATACACGGTGATTATCAGCTCACATTTAAGGATGCATCATCCCAGATACAATCTCTGACAAATAAACTTATACATACCGGAGTCAGACCCGGTCAGACTGTCGGCATTTTGCTTCAAAACTGTCCGGAATTCATTATTTCATATTTGGCGATTTTAAATACCGGTGCAATTACAGCGCTTTTACCATGGACGGTGTCAAAAGATGAGGTCGCAACACTTGCAACTACAACACGTATTGATACTCTGATTTATTCAGGACACTTCCAGGAATATGCCGATAGTATCTGCGATCTTTGTGGTAAACCTGTTAAATGTTTCGTGCTTGACGGTGAAACAGATCAAAATACAGAGAACCTTCGGGATTCCCTGAATATACGGGGCCTGACCAAACATCAATTATCAACTAAGGATAAAAACAACGCCGTTATTTTATTTAGCGCCGGAGATTACACTCATCCCAAATCCCTCGTTTTTACACATGACAGCCTGTCTGAAACAGCGGTGTCAACTATCGAACAATTCCCTAAAAATTATAAGTTCAGACTATACACCAGTCTTCCCTACTTTCACTACTTCCCCTTTTCACTTGTCATCAATCTGGCAATTGTTTCAGGAAGCACTATTATCATTCCTGTTGATGATTCGCGGGGAGCGCTTTATACATCGATTCACGATCATAAGGTAAATACTTTTATCAGTAATAGTGGATTTATAGAAGAATTGACCGGTGACGGATACCTTGAACCTGAAAAACTCAATTCTATTGATTTCTATATTCCGGCTGGCGATAGTTTTTCTATAAAAACAAAAGACCTTATTTATCGACGCTATGGAGCGACAGTTATGGAAGCCTATGGCGTTGCCGAAGCGCCTATAATCACAATGAATCTAAACTCAAATAGAACCATTTCATTGTCCGTCGGTAAGCCTCTCTCCTGTTGTGAAATATTGATAGTTGATGAGAACGGCAATGAAATTGCCGATGGACGACCAGGTAATCTGATGGTTCGTGGTAAAAATGTATTTCACCATTACTTTGATCAATATAGGGGAAATGGAAGAGAACCTGATGAATGGATTGACACCGGTGATATTGCGAGAAGAGACAGCGAAGGATTTCTATATTGGGAATGCAAGCAATCAGACCGTTTTTATCGAAAGGGATTTCAAGCACTGCCAAAAAATATTTTGGATGTAGTCATTCAACATCCAAATATCCGCGAAGCCACTATATTGCATTCAAATGACAGTAAATGGCATAACGAAATTCAACTGGCTGTAACACTCTTTGATGATAAATCTCCGGATAAAGAAGAATTACTCAAATTCTGTAAAGAGAAATTACCAAAATATTTAGTGCCCGATGATATTAATGTTTTTGATCATTTTGAGCGAAACTGCATCGGGGTCATTATAAAATCACAATTACATCAACATGAAAAAATTTGGAAATAAAGGAGGATTGTTTTGAAAGAATTCCAAACTAATGAAATTCGAAATATTGCGGTTTTAGGTCATGCATCCACAGGAAAGACATCCCTTGTCGAAGCACTACTCTATACTGCCGGCGCCACGACTCGTTTAGGACGGATTGATGACGGGACAACGGTTTCCGATTATAACGAAGATGAAATCAGCAGAAAATTCTCCATTTCTTCTTCTCTGACCCATTGTGAATGGTCAAAATTAAAATTTAATATTCTCGATACTCCCGGATACCTTGATTTTATCGGCGAAGCAAAAGCAATTACCCGTGTTAGTGACCTCAGTTTAATTGTTGTACATGCTCAAACCGGTGTCGAGGTGGGAACTGAGCTGGTTTTTAATTTTACAAAAGAAGAAGATTTACCGGTATGGTTTGTCATTAATATGCTGGATAAGGAGCATGCAAATTTTGATAAAACATTACAGGGATTAAAAGAATCATTTGGAAAACATGTTGTTCTGTTACAAATTCCCGTCAATCAAGGCATAGATTTCGATGCAATTGTTGATATTTTGGCAAATAAAGTATATCGCTACTCTATGGACGGCAAAGGCACTACAGTTGAAGAGGAAGTACCGGCAGATCTTCAGGATACTGTTAATACGCTCCGCGAAGAATTAATCGAGTTTATCGCCGAATCCGATGATGCTTTGCTTGAAAAATATTTTGAAGAGGGCGCGCTTACTGAAGAAGAATTACTTGAAGGTCTTAAAAATGCCATTATCAATCGGAATCTCTTCCCTGTTTTTGCTGCTTCCGCTTTTAATAATACCGGCGGTTCTGCTCTCCTCGACTCTATTGTCAAATATGCGCCCGCACCCGACTATAAAAAAGTCGTATCCGGTAAATACAAAGGTCAATCTGTAGAAAGAAAAGTGAACGATGATGAACCGGTATCCATATTCGTATTTAAGACAATAAGTGAAAAACATATTGGCGAGTTATCGATATTTCGTGTGATGTCCGGTACGGTTCGTTCCGGTTTGGATTTGATCAATTTAAAATCCGGAAAGAGCGAGCGCCTTGGACAAATTTTCGTTGCAAACGGTAAAGATAAACTTGAGGTTGCCCACCTTCATGCAGGCGACATCGGAACGGTCGTTAAATTAAAAAAAACACATACAACCGATACTCTCGCAGATTCAAAATCACCGGTTGAATATCCGAAAATCAATTTTCCTGAACCCGTCCTGCAGGTAGCGATTGACCCAAAATCCCGCGGTGATGAAGATAAAATTAATTCCGGACTGCAAACCTTAGCTGATGAAGATCCAACTATTACATACCACTACGATCCCGAACTTAAACAGACAATCCTTTCCGGTCAGGGCGAACTCCACTTCACTATTTTATTAGAACGCCTGAAACAAAAATTCAATGTGGAAGTCGATCAGTTACCTCCTCGCATTCCCTATCGTGAGACTATTAATAAACAAGGCTCGGCAAAATATCGTCATAAAAAACAATCCGGTGGCGCCGGACAATTTGCCGAAGTATGGATGCGTATTGAGCCGACTGAACGTGGTGCAGGTATCGAATTTACAAATACTCTTACGGGACAAAACGTTGACCGCGTTTTTGTGCCTTCTGTTGAAAAAGGTGTTAAAGCGGCTTGTGAAGAAGGCATCCTCGCCGGTTACAATGTTACCGACGTAAAAGCTATATTTTACGATGGTAAAATGCACTCTGTCGATTCAAAAGATATCGCTTTCCAGATTGCCGGTAAAGGCGCATTCAAAGAAGCCTTTATGGATGCTAGCCCAATTCTTTTAGAACCGATTTTTGATTTAACCGTTATTGTTCCCGAAGAGTTTATGGGTGATGTAATGGGTGATATCTCTGTTCGACACGGAAAAATCCAGGGGATTGATTCTGAAGGCTCTTTCCAGAAAATTAATGCCAAAGTACCGTTGGCAGAATTATATCGGTACAGCACTTCTCTCCGCTCGATGACTCAGGGAAAAGGAATGCATCACCAAAGTTTCTCCCATTATGAAACGATGCCGCACGAACAACAGCAAAAGGTTGTCGCTGAATATAAACGGAAACGTGAAGAGGAACATTAATCTCAATGAAACGAATCTGGGCGCCCTGGCGAATCGAATATATCAAAGGACCGCAGGAAAAAGGCTGTTTCTTCTGTAAATATTCACAAGAAAATAATGATCGGAAACGGCTGATAGTTCATCGGGGACAAAAATCCTTTGTTATAATGAATTACTACCCTTATAACAATGGTCATATGATGATCGCTCCCTACCAGCACATCAGTGATTTTGGTGATTTAGATGATCAGACAAAGCTTGAAATGATGAATTATATTAATGTCTGCACAAAAGCTCTAAAAGAGAAACTTCGCGCAGAAGGATTCAACATCGGTATTAATATTGGACAGGTCGCCGGCGCGGGAGTAAAAGATCATCTTCATATACATGTGGTTCCACGCTGGAATGGCGACACTAATTTTATGCCCGTTTCCGGTCATACGAAAGTAATCAGCCAGGGACTTGAAGACGCCTGGAAATCTTTGAAGCAATATTTCGATAATTTTGATTACTAATTGACTATCGCTTATTTTTAATTTAAATTAGCACGCTTTTTTTATAAGTGATTCCGGAGTAGCTCAATTGGCAGAGTCCGGCGGTTGCCGGATTAACCACTATGTTATTTAAAAAACTTTATAGTTT
>JAHIOG010000521.1 GCA_018895675.1 bacterium | reverse complement strand
AGTATCAAGTATCTGATCTGATTTGAATAATGATCATTTATCATGCAAAAAACTTTTACAAAAAAAACAAGAAAATGACTAGTAAGGAACTATATATACCGTGAAAATCTATGATCAATGATTTTTCAGACACCTGAAAGAAAAAGCCCGCTCTGAAGAGGGCGGGCTTTCAGTAAATATTTCAAAACACTATCAAGACAAAGCTTTCAAAGCTTTTTCCGCTGCCTTTATTGTCGGTTTAATAGAAATATTTTCACCCACTGCCTGTTGGATCCAGAGATTGGGAGTAATCGACCCTTGAACACACATACGCTCCATCTCTACCGCAAGATTCTTATCCTTGATAAATTCCTCAATCTGGAGCTGAATGATATGACCGATCGGATAATCGGGCAGATACAAGCCGCCGTCGATCATATGGGAATAGATCGCCAGGATGGGCGCATCTTTATGTCCGAGAACCGGATAAAAATACCGGCTCCAGACTTCCCGGGCAATCTGAATCACCGCCTCCCGTAATTCCGCCGCCGTGGCTTCGGGATTATCGTACATCCAGCGCCAGACTTTCATATCCACCAGCGAAACACCGGCAATTTCCCCGGTGGACCAGATCTGATTCAGAGCGTCCAGGTGTTCCGCATTCGGATCGTCAGTATGTAATCCCAGAATCTCCAGGTCTCTTTTCTGGAATAAAAAGGCAAACGCTTCCGTAAACGCCGTATTCGGCACTCCTTCCAATAGCGTATGATCGATCTTGTTTAATGAAAAAACCTGTTCAACATTATGCCCCAACTCGTGTATGGCAATATTAAAACCTTTATAATTCATACCGTCTTTCGGCACCCTGGTCCTCAAATGCGCATTGTCCGAACGGCGCCCTGCTCCCATGGCATGCCCAGCGCCCCGGGAAGGATCGACCTCGATTTTTAATGAAAGAAATTCGGCTGTTTCCTGATCGAATCCCAGTTTCATCAGGATATTCGGAATATCCCGCTCAAAGTCTTCCACAGACGGATATTTTGCGGCAACGATCTTGTCCAGCTTGCTTTCACTGTACTGCGATGCCGGTTTGAATCCTTTATACCAGATATCAAAGGATTCGAGATCCCGCCCCAGACGTTTTTGAATTAGCTGACCGGTTCGCTTGAATTCTTTGGAAGTCAATAAATCCTCAAATAATTTCTCAACCGTTTTTTCGGGAATTTCCCGGTCCCTCTGAAAACGCCGGTCGATTTTGCTGGGGTAGAGCGGGTAATAAGGATCAGTGGCTTTCTCAGCGTGAAAAACGGACAACAGCATTTGATAGCGGGTATCCCCTTCCCGTGAATTATCACTGCTTTTACCGCTGACTTCATTAGTCGATACTTTCCAATCCACATCGGGATTATCGATTACAACTTGTGGAATTTCCTGAAAGATGATCTTTTGCATGACGTCATAAATCATTTTCTGTCGCGGAAAACCATCGGCTTCGGCATATTGGGCTTTGAGTTCGTCCCGCAAACCCCAATGAGTAATCAGCTTCAAGCCTTCGGGAAACAATCGCTCGTCATTTTCGTTCAGCAGATTATGCATATAAATGTTGTAATTGCTGATATAGTTATCCGCCGTGACATAGGTTTCATATTTCTGCTGGGAAACATCCGACGGTACGCGTGATGTAAATTGCTGCGCCAGGCGCACTTCCGCCCATTTTTGACGGGACCATTTGTCGCCCTGCTTCAGGGCATCTTCCAGGGATTTAATTTCAAAATTCAACAGCACGAAAAAGGCGATTTTGGTTTTATAGAGGTCTTCCTCTACATGAGAATTCAGGCTGAAATTTGCCAGCAGATAATCGACAGGTAATATCGGACCGGTATCCACCTGCAGATTCCATTGGAACTGGCGTTCCTGCTCCAATAATGTTCCAAACAACGTTTCAAATGATACCTCCAACCGTTCAAATGCCTTATCCAGATCATTTTTATCGACGATAAAATTGTTCGTACAGAAATCTCTGAATGCTTCGTCATTCCCATCGGCATCACACCAGAGTTTTTCCACCTGTTTGACTCCGGTTTCAATGCGTCTGGCATGTTCCTTACCAAATTTGGCGACCATATCATTGATAACTGTTTTGATAAACGCCTGCTTCATAGTAACGCTCTCAGGCTGTTTTTTCCCGCATTGTGATACGAAAAACATCATAAACAAGCCCAACATTAATACAATACATAGCGTTCGAATTGCTCTTATTCTCATGACTCCTCCTCATATTATTTTATGTTTAATTTTCATCATTGAACACCGATATCGTTAATTAATTCATTCTCAACATCATTTTTTTGACATTCCTAAATTTATTTCCACAGAGCGTTAATTGGTAATGCAAAATATTTTTTACCAAAGGGAATTACATTTTCACCAAGATAAAGAACAACTCCATTAACAAATTGATCTCAATATTTCTCGGAATAAATTTCATCATATTTTCTAGTGAGTGGTGGATTATTCACCACCTGGTGGTAAATATACACCAATAAATCAAAAGGATAAATTTAATTTTTGGTCACTTTAAATCCGGTATTATCCGACGCTGACTTTATTACTCAATTCATTGGTGTCATCGGCTTTTTTTCAATGTCAGATACTATTGCATTAACTTTTACATTATCATTTCGACAGTCTTTTGAAATATACCTTACACCAAACTGTTAAATATGTAGACTTACTTTTAATCTACGAATTAATTCAATATCTTTTGCATTGTATAGCTACAATTCTTCGCTTTTTAGTTTTAAAAATTACAATAAAATTTCTCAGTTCTTCCGATCACAAAACATGTCTCTCATTAAATCAAGGTAATCGGATAAAAGCCTTGTCACAAGAAATTTCTTTCTAACGCTCTCCTTACCTTTTTCGCCAAGTTCCTTCCCTAAATTGGGACGTTTTATAATCTCTACAATTCTATCTGCAAATCCTTCATTATCAAAAGGGTCAACCAAAAGACCATTTACTCCATCAATAATTTGCAAAGGTATGCCACCAACATTTGACGCCACTACCGGTCTTTCTTTCCAGAGCGCTTCAGAAATAACAAGACCAAATCCTTCCCTTATTGACTTCTGAATTATTACATCCGATCTCCTTTGCAGTGCATTTACCAGAATATTATTTTCAGAAGTTATCAGAATAACCTCACCTTTTGCCATCAAATCATTTGCTTTTTTTTCTACTTGTTTGAATATCTTTACTCCTTCAGGATCGTCAGTCGCCATGCTGCCGCAAAGAACCAGTCTACAGTCAACCTCTCTTTTTACCAACTTAAAGACTTCCAATACTCCCTCAGGGTCTTTCCACTTATCAAATCTCGATATTTGCGTTAGAAGCGGCTTATCCGTTGGAACACCGAACTTTTTAAGGTATTTTGAGATGACTTTTTCACTCAGTTCCATGTTTTTGGGAGATAATGGATCGATAACCGGATGAATTATTTTTTGATCCAGGTAAATATCATCTTTTTTATATTCCTCGCTTGAAAAAATTGCAAGATCATAATTTAAAATGAATCCCTTTAGAAATTCCCACAATTGTTTATTTGGATGCGAAATATCTATATGACACCGCCATATCCATGGTTGTTTTTTTCTGTAAAAATTAATAAGTGGGAGAGGCTGCGGATCATGTATAATAACACAATCATGATCCAAATGTGTATAGACAGAGAAATCTTCACTGGTTTGGACATATAACTTCTTTTTAATTTCGCTAAGGTTAATTTTATCCCCCTGCAGAGCATTGTGGAATTTTTTTGTGATATTAAAAAGGTCAGGATTACCACGTATTATCCTCCAGCCGGCATCAATCCCAATCTCATTAAATAGCGGAATAAGGCTATTCAAAATTTCAGCAACACCGCCACCCATATATGTTGAATTAAGATGAATCATACTCTTGCCATAAAGCCCTCTCGCTTTTTTATATATATTGCTTATGGTCTTGTCGCCCACAATTTCCCGGTAATCGTTCAAATGAATCATTTCTTATCCCCTTCTCTAATTACTTTCAATAATTGTCTTACCTCGTTTGGTGACTTTATTCTGAATTTAGCCACAGATGAGCCTTGTCCCACCTTAATTGAATATGCCCAATCGGGAAGTACATTAAAAATATCTTCATCTGTCAAATCGTCCCCAATTGCTAAAATAAAATCAGCCTCACTTTTTTCAATCCAGTGCAGAGCTACTCTGCCCTTACTTATTTCGGAGTTCTTCACTTCAATAACTTTACTTCCTTCCAGAAGTTGAAGGTTCATATTTGCAATAAGGTAGTTGATCGTTTCAACAAGTTCACGAGCTCTTATTTCTCCAAACTTGGTATCCGTTTTTCGATAATGCCAAACAAGGGAAAATTCCTTCTCTTCAATAAAGGAGCCAGGAGTTCTATCTTCATAAAACTCCATGATTGGAAGTATCTCTTTTTTCCATTCCTGAGACAAAGGCTCAATCATTTCCCATTCATTATTTTCATCCCGTAATATCGCCCCATGTTCAGCTACCAAGCCGATATCTATTTTGCCAAACCATTTTTGTAGTGTATCCTTATCTCTACCACTAATAATTACTACCTTAGTCCCCGGCTGGTCAGCTAATTCTTTAATTAATCTAAGTAGCTCCATATCCGGCTTTGCCTCTCCCGGTAAGTCTGCAAATGGGACAAGTGTTCCATCATAGTCTAAAAAAATCAATCTATTCTTACTCGATATGTACTTCTTTACCAATTCTTTTATTGCTGAATCGTTAATTCTTTTTGCCAGCAATTCAATTTGAAGCTTTTTGGTCTTGTGAAGGCTCTCCAAAAAATCTTGTCTCCACCGTTTGACATCGTTGCGCATCAATCTATTTTGCATAAAAGTATTGCGTTTAATCTGCTCTTCTTTAGGCATGTTTACTGCCACCTTAAGCGCATCAGTAATTTCATCAATATTATTAGGATTAATGATCAAGGCATCTCCTAACTCCAGGAAAGCACCGGCAGTCTCACTTAGAATTAAAACCCCAATTTTATCCCTTTTACTTGCAATATATTCTTTTGCTATGAGGTTCATGCCATCTCTAAAAGGAGTGACAAGAGCAACATCCGCTATACAATAAAATGCTGATAACTCCGAAAATGGAAGAGAACGATAAAAATACAGAATAGGTGTCCAATCAATTGTACCATATTTACCATTAATCTGACCTACAAATTCGTCAATCTTCTCTTTTAGTTCCCTGTAATGTTTCACTTTCGAACGCGAAGGTACAACTGTCAAAACCAATGTAACTTCCTCTTTATATTCCGGGTTTAACTCGAGGAAAATATCAAACGCTTCCAGACATTGAAGAATACCCTTTGAGTAATCCAAACGGTTAACTGATAAAATGATTTTTCGTTCGCCAATTTTTTTTCTATATCCTTTAATTTTTTTTTGTATTGCCGTATCCTCAACAGCTCTGGAGTATTTATTATAATCTATACCCATTGGAAAAGAATCAACTTTTATTATTCTATCGTCAACATTTAACTGATTAAACACATGTTCAATACCCAAAAGACGATTGACGGCATTAAGAAAGTGTTGGGCATAGTCATAAGTATGAAAACCGATAAGGTCTGAGCCTAAAATACCGCTAATTATCTCTTTTCTCCATGGTAAAGTGCGAAATATCTCAAAAGAAGGAAAAGGAATATGGAGAAAAAATCCAATTGTTGCATCAGGAAGTTTTTCTCTTAAAATTCCGGGAAGCATCAATAAATGGAAATCGTGTATCCATATAATATCACCAGGCTTTACAACCTCCAATATTTTTTCATAAAATATTTTATTTACATGTTTATATGCCTCCCACAAGGTATTATCATAAACCGTATACTGCATGAAATAGTGAAAAAGAGGCCAGATTGTTCCGTTACAGAAACCTTCATAATATTTTTTAACATCACCTTTTGTTAGAAAAATTGGATACATGTTTTTCGATAATAAATTTTTCTCTATTTCTATCTTATCATTTTTAATGTCTGACACTAATCCCGGCCAACCAATCCACACACAATTAGGTGATTTGCAAAATACACCTAAACCTGTTGCCAAACCACCTGCGCTCTGGGAAAAAATCAATTTCCCCTTCCGTTTTTGAACTGTAATCGGCAATCTATTCGATACTATTACTATTCTACCCAACGTATCCCTCTTAATAAACTAATTTTTAGCGAATATCTTCTACCTGCAAAAGATAAAAAAATCATATTTTACTATTTCTTAATAGTGCCTACCTCTTTTCTTAATCTGCATTCAAACTACTTACATATTAATTAAATATCAAGAGGTTCTGAAATTTAAATTCAAGTTTTCTGAACTCTTTTAAATTTGTCTCAAAGAGAACACTCCGGGGAAATTTAGAGCATTTGAGTTTTTTTTAGAATTTCAAATTTCGGATTTAACAATTTGTTCGTTGGAATATTTTCGTACAAATTCAACTATTAATTACTTGCAATCAAGCCTTATCTTGTACTGACCTCATCACTCAATTCATTGGTGTCATCGGCTTTTTTAGGAAAATGTTGAGCCAGTATTTCACCCATTTTTCGGACTGCTTTGACTACACCTTCCAGATAAGTTCCGTTTTTAAAATAATCGGAAAGTCCGGTAGCAATTCTATCCCAGGTTTCCTGCTCAACTTTGGAATTGATCCCGGTATCAGCCAAAATTTGAAATCGCTTTTCTGCGAGAATAATAAACAGTAGAATTCCGGTATGATCCCTGGTTTTATTCATTCCCAACCGGGAGAACTCTTCCAGCGCCACCTCTTCGAGGCTGAGCTTCTTCAACTTCCGGGGGCGCTTACTGAAAATACTGACCCGCATTTCGCCGGCAGTATCATTCTCGGCTCCCGTGCAAGCCCCGGCGATTTTCTTTAAATCATCTTTTGAAAAATATGTGTCGATCAATGCCATTATACACTCACAATTATGGGTTAAAATCTACAATCCAAATCTAACGGAATGGGGTGTTGGAGTACTGGAGTGATGGAGTACTGGAGTACTGGAGTGATGGAGTATTGGAGTAATGTAATTTGATATTTGATATTTGTGCCGCTCCGAGGAGTCTCTTTGAGAAAGGCATCCCTTTGGGAAAATCTGAAATCTGAAAACTCCAATTTATATATTCTCCTCCATAATCCAATTTCCAATTTCCAATTCCCAATTTCAATCTCCAATCTTTCTCCCACAATCCAAATCTAACCGGATGGGGTGTTGGAGTATCGGAGTAATGAAGTAATGAAGTAATGGAGTACTGGAGTACTGGAGTGATGGAGTAATGCTGAATCTGATCATTATTTCCCAATTTCAATCCGCAATTTGATATTTGATATTTGAAATCTCCAATTTATATGTTCTCCTCCATAATCCTATTTCCCAATTTCCCCCAAAGGGGTCTCTTTGAGACAATTTCAATCTGCAATCTTCCTTCCAAAATCCAAATCTAACGGGATGGGGTGTTGGAGTATTGGAGTGATGGAGTAATGGAGTAATGGAGTGATGGAGTAATGTAATTTGTGCCGAAGGCACCCCTTTGGGGAAATTTGATATTTGATATTTGTGCCGCTCCGAAGGAGTCTCTTTGAGAAAGGCATCCCTTTGGGAAAATCTGAAATCTCCAATTTATATGTTCTCCTCCATAATCCTATTTCCCAATTTCCAATCTTTCTCCCACAATCCAAATCTAACGGAATGGGGTGTTGGAGTACTGGAGTGATGGAGTAATGCTGAATATGATCATTATTTCCCAATTTCAATCTGCAATCTGTCCCGAAGGGACTCCTCTGGAGCAATCTAAAATCTACAATCTTACCTACCATCCTCCCGATGCTCCTCCGCCGCCGAATCCGCCGCCACCACCGGAAAATCCACCAAAGCCGCCACCGCCAAAACCACCGGAGCGTCCACCTCCTCCGCGAAACATACTGGCGCCCAATAACGCCAGGAACAAACCACGGCGTCCTCTGCGTCCACCACCGAGGAAAAACAGGAAGAATAAAATGTAGAAGATCAGGGATCCAAACGATTTCCCGGTTTCCCTGCGTGAACGCTGATATTGTCTCGGATCGGCTTTGTATTCGTTGCGTGTGGCAAGCATAATTCCATTTATGCCGGCGTCAATTCCGGCGCTATATTTTCCCTGCCGGAAATACGGCGCGATCTCGTTGCGGATGATCTGAGATGAGATCAAATCAGTCAAAACGCCCTCCAGACCGTAGCCGACTTCAATACGGATTTTCCTGTCGCCGGTAACGATCAGCAGCAGGACGCCGTTTTCTTTGGACTCATCTCCCAGCTTCCAGGCATCCGTCACACGGATCGAATAATCCTCGAGAGATTCACCTTGAAGGGTTGGAATGATCAATACGGCGATCTGATTAGAGGTTTTGGTTTCAAAAAAATATAGTTTCTCTTCTAATCTCACACGTTCAGTTGGTGAAATAACACCCGCCAGATCAGTAACCCTGGCTTTTAACGGTGGAACATCCAGGGCAAAAAGCGGCAGAACAACACATATAATGATTGCGATTACTACCGATTTAACAAATCGTGAATTCATCATAATCCTTTTCTAAATCCCGCTAGAATTTAACATCCGGAACCGTTTCTGCGCCCGGTTGTGCTTCAAAATATAGTTTCTTTTCAAACCCGTACATACCGGCGAGCATATTTGTCGGGAAACGGCGAATTGTTGTATTATAGCCCTGAACCGCCTGATTAAAGCGTTTGCGCTCCACGGCAATGCGGTTTTCCGTGCCTTCCAGCTGGGACTGCAGCGCCAAAAAATTCTGATTAGCTTTTAAATCGGGATATTTCTCAACAACGACCATTAACCTGCTCAACGCAGAACTGAGCGCACCCTGGGCTTGTTGAAATTGCTGGAATGCCACAGGGTTATTTAAAACTTCCGGCGATATGGACATTTGCCCAACTTTTGCCCGTGCTTCTGTCACAGCCGTGAATGTTTCCTTCTCATGAGCGGCATAACCCTTGACCGTTTCAACGAGATTGGGAATCAAATCCGCCCGGCGCTGATACTGGTTACCGACCTGCGCCCAGGATTGGTTTACGTTCTCTTCCATTGTAACCAGTGAATTGTAAGTTTTCTTAAAAAAACTGAAAATCATCAATAAGACGACAATTAGAACTATTAAAATTATCCAACCTTTTTTCATAGTAACCCCTTTTCTAATTTTATACTATTCACATTATAAACTACATTTGTACAAAACTAACCAAATTATCATTCATTCCCAAATTCTAAAATCTGCTCTAATGTTTTTTGTATTTTGTAACTCATTTTTGTTTCCCTAATATTAAAAATGTTTAATGAATTCATTCATGGTTTTAATTATCGCCTTTTTAGCAGCAATGGCTTGAATATTATTTCCAACTTCTGAACCTCTTGCAGATGCTGACCGTACTATTTGACCTGTTT
>JAHIOG010000520.1 GCA_018895675.1 bacterium | reverse complement strand
TTGTGGCTATCTGTAGTTCATGCATACCGGGCGAAATTTAGTAGAAAGCCATAAAGAATCAAAGGTTATCAATTTTTTAGTAACACGAACACTCCTGTTCGTGTATATATTTCGAAAACTGTAAAAGAAACCGTTAACTAATAATCAAACATATATTTGTCCTTTAAAAGCAAGGGAAAAATAGTATTCCCTTACGAAAGATATATTTTTCGTTCATAAACATTGCTCACCAACAGTTCGCGATTTCTGACTTGTTTTTTCTAATACGGTTTTCGGACCTTGTCAGGTCTGCCACCAAACATATATTGGGAGTTTATGCTCCGAAAATATTTTCGTTCCCCTTGCACCGCTTATTCAAATGATTGGCTTCCCTACTTGATTGGGATCCAGTTAGTATACAAGCGAGCATGGGAGCAGAACCGGACGTTGGATCATATTTTCAAAAAGAGCCGGAAGACCTTACCAATCAAGAGTCGTTAGGTCCGGGTATTTGTCCATATCATATCCTGTTTAAACAGTGTGCTGCGAGCACAATGATTTAGGGATGATTTGCTGGACTTTACCTGTATGGCCTAAGTTTGTTATAGGGCTTAAGGCTTTCCGCTCTTTTGAATGCTTGTTTTTCATAAATTCCTTTATATCAAATGCTTTCTGGTTCTTTAACATGTAATACACCGCCCTGCCCAGCCGATGTGATAGAATCGCTATTGCTTTGGCTTTTCCATGTCTATTCTTCAAACTTTGATGGTATGTTTTAACCTCATCACTTTCTCGTAATAACAAAATTGCGGCTTCAGAAAATGCCCATTTGAGATAAGCGTTGCCCATTTTGCCATTACCGCTACCCTTTACTTTCCCGGCAGATTTCTTCTGGGGTCTGATCAACCGGGCGTAGGAGGAGAAATTCTGTACCAGTTCGAATCGATTAATATCATGGATTTCATACAACATTACGAGTGCAAGTATCTTTCCAACACCGGGAACGGTTTGCAGTAGATAGAGATTATTGGGATCGTGTTCTTTGGCATGACGTATCAGATAAAGTTCGACATCGTTAAGAATCAAATCATAGTGATTTAACAGGTCTAAATCCAGTTCAATACTTTTGCGTACGCTTTCGTCTGAAAATAGTTTGCTAATTCCTTTTCGGTTTATTTTATGTGCAATACATTTTTCAAAATCCGGCATATTATATTGACTTTTTGTGTTCTGGATATGAGCTAATAGTTCGCTTCGCTTATGCATAAAATACATGCGGCGTCGCAGTAAATCACGCGTTGATCTCATTTTTTCCGGATAAACATAGGCCACAGGAATCATACCGCCGCGCAGCAATATAGCTATTTTCATTGAATCAATTTTGTCATTCTTTGTTTTCGAACCATGAATAGCTTTCATGTACAAAGCATGACCTAAAATGAAACGGATATGGTGTTGCAAACAAAAATCAGCAATCCAATACCATGAAAACATGCATTCAACGGCTAAGGCGACATCCGGTAAAAAAGGTTTGATTACTTGAAAAAGGGTTTCCGGAGAAGTCTTGATATTTTTATGTACCAAAACTTTTCCTGCTTGATTCAAAACACATACATACATATTTTTCGTATGTAGGTCGATCCCGCAGTAAAATTGGTGTTCTTGAGTGTAAAAACGCATCCTGTCCTCCTGTTTTAATTTGTGAGTTACCAATTGAAGTTGACAACGCAATTGGTAAAGGACAAGGATAATATCAGGAGTGTTTGACTTACGTAACGCAATCACTCTTGTCGAAGATGTCTTTGATGATTGTGCTTTCTGACTTATTACTCAATCCCAAATCAGGATAGTCAAACAGGAGTGTTTGACTTACGTAATCATCCTTGATTATAGCTCTGTTACAAGCCCATTTCTTTCTTAACATACTCGGCAATCCAGGTATGTTTCCACTTCCGATAATCATCAATTAAATGCGCCTTTATGGGATTATTCACTATATACCAAACAGTATCTTCAAACTCCTGTTGTGACCGGATTAAATGATCATAACTTTCTTTATGCCAAAAGCTTCCAGTTTTATTCAAAAATATATTCGCTTTCCGGGCAGTGCTGCCTTTATGTCCTTTTAATATTTCCGCAAAAGAATAAAATATTCCGTTCTTCTTTTCCAGCGGTTTCATTAATACATGAACATGATTCGGCATAACACAAAAACAGTACAATTCATATTGCTCTTTATTCATAAAGAACAAGCTGTCCTTGACGATCTGTGCAATATTTGGGTTAGATAAATATTTTGGGCCATTTTTACATAATCCCAGATAATTGTCGATGAAATAAAATTGTTGTTTTTCAAAATCCAGTTTTTCCGATTTTTCGTTTTTATTTTTAAATACTTTTTTTCGTTTTGCAAATTCTTGTTTCTGCTGGATAAGTTTTTCAATAATCTCTAACGGTAGATCAAAATTAAGGCGGTAAGAAATAAAGAAAATGCCCGATTCAGGCTGGTAATGAGGTAGATTTCTCCGATAAAAGATTTTATGATCGAGAATATCTTTGTTCGACATATTTTGGTCCTCGATATATTTAATCAGTCAAACAGGAATCTTTGATTTACGTAACGCAATCACTCCTGATTGCGGAATCAGTATCATATAACCAACCCTGTCCCAAAATAAAATAAACTAATATAACACAAAAAACATCCTGATTATCAATGATCAGGAGTGTTCGATTTACGTAACACAATCACTCTTGTAGAAGATGTCTTTGACGATTGTGGTTCTTATTCATCATATAACTCATTCCTAAATCAACACATACCATTAATAGTCAAACAAGAGTGTTTGACTTACGTACCTAACATATTCTCGGCAGCATTTCACCGGTCAGCATATCAAGAATCCGCGAGCTGCCGATCTGCGTTTTCAATAATACTTTCCCCTTAGGCACACTTATTACTTCGCCAATCATCTTACCATTCTTGCCAAGCGGATGGGATTTCAAAATTGACAATGCTTTTTCAGAGCTATCTTGTCCTACAATAAAAACAACTTTTCCTTCATTAGCCATATACAATGGATCAAATCCCAGTGGTTCACAAAGCCCGCGCACAACTTCTCTAACCGGTATATCATTTTCATAAATACGAATACCAAAATTTCTTCCCCAGACAAATTCATTCAATGTTGTAGCTAAGCCGCCTCTTGTAGGATCGCGCATAATGCGCAAACCCGGGATTTGTGAAACGAGTTCCGAAGTCAAATCACAAACCGGCGTACAATCGCTTTCAATATCGATATTAATATTAAATTCCTCACGCGCTCTAATTATCGCCGCCTCATGATCCCCGATATAACCGCTCACGAAAACTTTATCACCGGGGCAAACTTTATCAAGTGAAAGATTCACTCCGTCCGGCAGAACTCCTACCCCTGCGGTATTTATATAAATCCCGTCGGCATTGCCCTTTTCAACCACTTTCGTATCACCGGTTACGATTTGCACTCCCGCCTCATCAGCCGTCTGTTTCATAGAAGCGGCGATCTTTTCCAATAGTGAAATTTCAAAACCTTCCTCGATAATCATTCCACACGAAATCCACAGCGGTTTAGCGCCACAGACCGCTAAATCGTTCACTGTACCTGCAACCGATAATTTTCCAATATCTCCACCGGGGTAAAAAAGTGGTTTCACAACATGAGAATCCGTAGTAAAAACCAATTCCCCGTCTGTTTTCCCAAGAATAGCAGAATCACCAAGCGAGTTCAACCTGTCATTATCAAAATATTTGACAAATAAATTCCTGATTAAATCGTGAGTGAGTTTTCCACCGCTGCCGTGAGCTTTTGTTATTCGATCTTGTCCATTCATCTTATTACTTCCACTATTAGTAAACTATTTCCTCCGCATAATGACCATCATGCTCATCCATGCAATCTTCGCATAAAAACATTTCACTTCCCTCATCTGGGCATTCCATGCAAATCCATTTGGCAATTGTCTTCTTCCCTTGTTCTTCGCACATCTCACAGTAGCGATACCTTGGCTTGTTTTTCGAAATTACCCGAGGATATTTAACACCCCTTTCCGGTTCCATTATCTTTTCCAAAGTAAGAACATGATGGATTTCATCGCCGAAGTCATAGACGTACCCAAATTTATCACCTTCAGATAAACCAAGTCGCTCAATCCGCTTTTTAGCGCCGTTGCCCCTTCCGTCAGGATAGATCTCACCAAAACCTCCCTGTGACCATCGTTCCCTAAAGAATTCGCTTAGATGGTCCCATGTATCATGATTGAATGCATCACGAATGATATTATCAAAATCACCAAGTGTCTGGTCACTCCTGACCTCAATGCGACGCCAAAGCCTTTTCCGATGCTTCAAAGCAACTTTAAATAGATATACTTTTTTCATAGATACTCCCTTTAAACTGTAATGTTTTGCAGGTTTACGAAGTTTTTGGTGTGTCGGTTTCTATAGTCTTTTGGAGGATAGTTAAAAAACCACCTAACTTTTGAAAACACACTCAATACTCTCCAAATATTTAGCATTAGCGTCGTAAACCTGTTGTTATGAGCTGTTTCGCTATAGCTGAGCCAAAAGTTAATGATTGTTAGATATATGCTCTAAAATAAAACGCCCTTGAACCGGATCAAGTGTAACAATAAAATTTCTTAAAATGTCTCCTCCTAAAGTGCCATCCTTTTGAATTATATGCTTGTTATAATCTTCATGAATAGACAGTGTTAAAGGACTGATATTAAATTTATCTATTGTGATGGTTGCTCTCTCCAACTTTTGAATCTTTCTAAATTTGGCTCCACCTGCTCCAATGGTACAGCCTAAAGATGATTTCAGTTTTGGAAAGCGAGAATCCATCTTCCTCATACCAATGGGAGTCAAAGATGACCTATTTGCACCTGTATCAAAAAAGAAATTCATGGGATATAAAGAGTTTATAGCGACTTCTACAAAAGGAATCTCATACCAAAAGAAATTTCTCGTTTCGTATCCCTCTTTGCTAACAGAGATGGGTTCAAAACAAACTATTTGTTGGGGGTAGTTCAATGTCGTCTTGAATTTCGAAAGTAGTGGCCAGCCAAGGACTCCATCTATTCGAAACAAGTTAATAAATCCGAGAGGTTTGAACTTCAAATATTTGGAATCGAAAATCATCACTGGAACATTTTTAACAACTATATCTCCAATTTGGATTGATTCAATAAATCCTATTTGGAAGGGAACTTTCTTGTCAGTAGCGGTACCTGCTTCCCCTTCTCCCTCGGTGATTGGATGAATGCCATACTTCTGTGCCAGATCTGAGGAAATCACATTTAATCCTGCGCCAGTATCCAGCCAAAAGGTTTCTGTACCTTGATTGTTGATTTCTATTTTGATGGTTGGACATCCGGAAAGACTAATTAACATTGGAACTACAGTTTTTGAATCACTTGACTGAATATCATAAGGAGACATTTGACCGTAAGCTGTGGATAGCATTCTGTCAGTTGAGTCTATTTGAATTCTCTTTTTCCGGGCGGTATTGATGAGACCTTCAAGTTGATCAAATTTTTCATGATATAAATACAATTGACACAGCGTGTTAAAAGAAAGGTCTATTCTTGTAGAGTCTCTATCGTCTTTGAACACTTTGAGTAAAGGTTGCTCCGCTTCTTTTTTTCTCCCATAGTAGAAATTTAGCATTCCCTCGGCTAATATAAATTCATTCGAACCAGAGTCTGGATGTTGGGAGAGTAAATCTCCTGCTTGATCGAAGTACCCATATTGAAGAAGCTTCAAAAGTGACAAAGAATCAGTTATTGTCTCGAATGATCTCCTTGTAAAGTCTGTATCCCCTACTTTACGAATTAAGTACTTCTGGGATGAACATCCAATAAAGCTAAAGACCACGAGTATCACAAATAGAAACCGCTTGTACATATTAATTAATCTCCACAATTCATTGTTATTGAGGCAAAATTGCGTATAACGGAATGCGAATATGCGAAGTTGCGGAATAAATCAATTTGGGTAAGCGACCGAAGAGAGCGAACCGCATATTCGCTGTTATACACAGTTTTGCCCATCACAACTCTCTTATCAATTCTTTTACAATTTCAATACCTTTTTCCAAAACCTCATCCTTATCTGAACTAATACCATCAATGGTGGGATGTACTTTCACATCAGGGATAATCCCAACCCCTACAAATGGCTTGCCATCAGGATAAGCAGATATACTGGCACAAATACGAGCCTTTCCCTCATAAGGTAACTTAATGAAAACAGGTTGGCCTGTGCTTCCACAGGTCGCTTCCCCAACAATCAATACTCTTTTTGAGTAATGTAATCCCACCAGGGCATTTTCAGTGGCACTTACAGTACCCGCATCTACCAAAACAACCACTGGTTTCAAATATGGCTTGCCTCTAGGCTTGATAGTTTTAATCAATGGTAACTCTGATTCATTTATCTTTCCTGTTTTATTAATAAGAATTTTGAATCCGGGAATGGCTCCATCGATTAAGCGTCCAGCGACACTAAAACTATATCTAGAATTTCCTCCGAGAGTACTCCGTAAGTCTAAAATTAATCCTTCTGTTTCCATTAATTTGTCTAAAGCTTGATCGAATTCTTTAATTACTCCCTCTGTTATAAAATTCCGGATATGAATATAGCCTATTTTATCTTCCAAGTAATGAGATTCTACTAAATCACAAAATATACCTAAATAACATAACATTTCATGAAAGTTAACCTTCCGTTTAAGTTTTACCGATCGTTTATTCCCCTTTGCATCTTTAACCGTAAGATTGATATATGTTCCTTTGTAACCCATTAAAAGCTGCTGATAGCTTTTAAGCTCAAGGGCTTGAGATGTAGAAGCAGATATACATACCATAACCTCTTTTAAAACCTCATTAATGGACTTGCCATTAATGGCTATAACTTCCATTCCCGGTTGTAAACCATAAGCTTGGATGTCAGGATCACCTTTTCTTACTTCGGTAATTATTATTCGACCTTCTATCCCTCTTAATTGAAAAGGCGGTATAGCTCGGTAAAATGGATTAAAAAAGAAAGGAGACAGGACACTAGTATGGCCATCCTTAAGAAGAGCCATCATCTCCTGGAGGACATTGTAATATTCAGCAGCTGTTTGAGCAGCCTTTACTTTGGGTTTATATTCTTCCAATACCTTATCCCAATCCAACGCCGAGACTTGATCGAAGTAGACAAAATGGTTCTTAACAGTATCCCAAAGTTTAACGAACCCATCTAAGCGCTCCTCTTCACTCAGAGTTTTGGAAGGCTTGACTAGTATTACTTTCAAAGGAGAAAGAAATAATACTCCTAAAAAAATTGCGAAAAATATTGAAGAAAGAACTAATAGTATGACTTTCCATCTTTTCCATAATTTCACCTCCTTCCAAGATTTTTCTTTCATTATAAGCCTATCCTTCTAAAATTGGCACTATCAAATTTTGCACCTTAAAATTTCTTAATTTATACTGGTTTTTTATATTTACCCCCAGCTACACTCTTTAAAATAGGCAGTTACTTTAATTTTCTTATCAATTCTATAACACGATTGCCCAGCTCTTTACATTCTTTCAAAGCCCTCTCGTCAGGAGAAAATATAGCTATAGGTCCAAAGTGTCCTGAATCATATGAGGGGTTGCCTTGGACTATCATCCCATAGATTAGGAAAGCATGGATGATTGACAAAATCGCAGTCTCACCACCACCTCCAATGTTGCCTGATGAGGTAAAAGCACCACCAACCTTGCCTTTCAATTGCCCATGATATTTATCACAACTATCTATAAGTTCTTTAATCTGTGGTACCATCGAACCACAATAGGTTGGAGAGCCAATGATTATGCCGTCTGCCTGGGATAGATCTTCAGGCTTTGTTTCCTCTACTCTTTGCAATACAGCTTCTTCTCCGCTCTTTTTTACACCTTCAGCCACTGCTTTTGCCATTCGCTCAGTGTTTCCACTCTTTGACCAATACACTATAAGCACTTTTATCATCTCACTACCTTCCTTTATTATGTGTTAAAGGGTATTGTCAAATTTGAACAAGGACAAAAATTTTATAAAAATATGTTTCATAATACTTTGATGAACTTTCCATCATTTTATTTTACAGTGCCCTAAAATTTCGGCTAACATCATAAACGCAATATTTCGTTTATCATTCCAATAGCCGAACATTTCTATCCTCAAATACACTTTCACGAATCACGACTCACATATTTAAAATAAGTCGCACAGGTACCTTCATCACTGACCATGCAGGCGCCTTTTGGATCTTCCGGGATACATGCTTTCGCAAACAATTTACAATCCGAAGGCGCTTTCACGCCCCGCATAATATCTCCGCAAATACATCCCGGATATTCTTTGCTTGGTTCAACGACTACATCGAATTTAAAATTAGCATCAAATTCCCGGTACTTATTTTTAATTCTTAAACCACTTTTCGGAATAACGCCAATCCCCCGCCAGTTAATATCCGACTCTTCAAATACATCCATCATTAATTGCATGGCATTGGGATTACCGTTTTCTTTCACGCAGCGGGTGTATTGGTTTTCAACGATCCCGCTTCCTGCATTTATCTGCCGGACAATCATCAAAATAGACTCTAACATATCCAGCGGCTCAAATCCCGAAATGACACAGGGAATATGATAATCCTGGGCGATGAAATCATATATATGAATACCGGTAATCGCAGAAACGTGTCCGGGACAGATAAAACCGTTTAAATCAATATCTCCCGAATCAAGAAGAGCCTTCATGGCCCGGGGCATGGTTTTGTGAGCGGATAAAACGCTAAAATTGGTAATTCTATTATCAGAGGCATATTGAATCGCAGCTGCCACAGCAGGCGCTGTTGTCTCAAAACCAATTCCCAGGAAAGCCACCTCTTTTTCAGAGTTATCTTTGGCAATTTTAATAGCGTCCATAGGCGAATAACAAATCCGGACGTCAATTCCTTTGCCTTTCTCTTTTTGAAGGCTTGTACGGCTGCCGGGCAAGCGGATCATATCGCCAAATGTTGTTATAATCACATTATCTAAATGAGCAATTTTGATGGCTTTATCGATAAATCCATTATCGGTGACGCATACTGGGCATCCGGGACCGCTTATTAACTCAATTGATTTCGGAATTAGTTTCTGAATGCCATATTTAAAAATTGTGATAGTATGTCCGCCGCAGACTTCCATGAGTTTGATAGTTCGGTCAGGACATTCCTGATGGATTTTATCAATAATGGAGCGAATTAATTGAGGATTACGGAATTCGTCTATATACTTCAGCACTAATTATTACCTTTTGCGATGTTGTCGTTTTTCAGTGAACTCTGATACATCTTGCCAGATTTTCAGAGTTTCCAGCGCAGCTTCTTCATCTAATTTTTCAATGGCAAATCCGGCGTGAACGATGATGTACTCACCGATCTTGATATCGGGAAGCAAGGTCAGGTTTGCACGATACCAGACGCCGCCAACTTCGGCAATCGCCTCATTATCTTTTATTTCAATGACTTTCATGGGAATCGCTAAACACATATAACAGTTAGCCCTATTTTAACTTCATTTTTTCAATTGTGCACCGGCAATTACAGCCTGTCCGAGTGATATACCGCCATCATTACATGGAACAACGCTGTGAGTATAAACAATAAAACCCTTTTTCCCAAGAGCATTTTTAAACCGGGTTAATAAATAATGATTCATGAACACGCCGCCACTCAGTACAATTTCTTTAATGCCCGTCTGCTTTTGAGCTTCGCTTACCCAGCGTAAAAGTCCGTCAGACAGACCGTTGTGAAATTTCTGAGAAATGACACTAATAGGGATTTGTTTCTCCACATCTTTAACCAACTGACGGATCATCTTATCCCACTTTAGAACGATTTTTAAATGCTCATTAAATATCGGAAAATTATATCCTTCTTCATATTCATCCCGGATACATTGCTCAAACTCTACCGCTGCCTGACCTTCATAATTTACTTTAGGTCGCAGACCTGATATTGCTGCTACACCGTCGAATAAACGACCACAACTCGAAGTGATTGGTGAATTCATTCCGCTTTCAAGCATCTTCAGAACAATGGATAACTTTTGGACGTTAACATCATTTAAAAACGGAATATTTAATCCAACTAATTTATTCCCAAACACTTCAATAAGATAACTTACACCCATCTGCCATGGATTTTTTATGGCAGCGGTTCCGCCTGGTAATCTGGTTGTTTGAAAATGTCCAAGCCTTTCAAAGCGGTCATATTCAGCAAGAAGAAGTTCACCACCCCAAATTGTGCCGTCGGTTCCATACCCGGTTCCATCGAGAACAATCGCTAACACCGGTTGATTTATCCCGTTTTCAATCATACAGGATACCGCATGAGCATGGTGATGTTGTACGCCAATTTTATGAATTTTTTGATCATTTGAATTAAAATCAGGATAATCTTCAGCATATTTCGTGCTCAAATAATGGGGATGCAGATCAGATGCAACGATTTCAGGCTCAATATCAAATACATGTTTATAATGTGCAACACCCTCTTCCAGTGATTTCAAAACTTCAAGGTTTTCCATATCGCCTATGTGATGACTGAGATAAACTGCGTTATCTTTCGCCAACGCAAAGGTATTCTTCTGTTCAGGTCCACAGGCGAGAACATGACGATCAAATTTCCAATCAACCATGATCTTATCCGGTGCATATCCTCGTGATCTGCGAATCGGATAGGGTTTATTGTTCCATATCCGGGAAACCGAATCATCACAGCGAATATGAATTTCCCTGTTATGAATGATAAAATAATCTGCTATGCCCCCTAAACGCTGAATGGCATCTTTATCCTTATAGGCAATTGGTTCATCGCTGATGTTTCCACTCGTCATAACAAGCGGTTTATTGAAAAACCGGAAGATCAGATGGTGCAGCGGTGTATAAGGAAGCATTGCACCCAGATAATGATTATTCGGCGCGACATTATTCGCAAGATTATAGTCGGCGTTGTTCTTCAGCAAGACAATTGGATGAACAACTGACTCTAGCAAATCTCTTTCCGGTTGATTTACGTTGCATACTCTATTGATGGATTTCAAATCCGGGAACATCACCGCAAAGGGTTTATCTTCACGATATTTGCGTTTTCTGAGTAAAGAAACTGCTGTTTCATTCGTCGCATCACATGCCAGATGAAAACCGCCGATGCCTTTAACTGCTATAATTTTTCCACTTTTAAGTAACTCAGCCGCTCTTTCAAAGAAACGTTGATTTTCT
The DNA here is from genome assembly GCA_018895675.1 of bacterium. Classification (GTDB taxonomy): domain Bacteria; phylum Fidelibacterota; class UBA2242; order UBA2242; family UBA2242; genus UBA9312. The sequence continues at coordinate 3,010 of JAHIOG010000520.1, read as the reverse complement.
GAACTGCTTCTCCCCTTTAAAACCGTATTTTGAAACGAATCAAGCAATGTCAAATGCGGACCGCACTCGGGACAGGCATTGGGCTGGGCATGAAAGCGCCGGTTCGTCGGATCATCATATTCTACCTGACAATCTGGACACATCGTAAAATCTATCATGGTTGTTTTCGGGCGGTCATAGGGAATATCTTGTATGATCGTATAGCGAGGTCCGCAATTAGTGCAGTTGATAAATGGATATAAATATCGGCGGTTATCCGGATCGAGCATTTCTTTTAGACATTCCGGGCAGATATCCAAATCCGGTGAAACTGCTGCGGATTTCTTTCCTCCGGAAGGGCTTAACCGGATACTGAAATCACTAAAAGATTCCTTTGATTCAATCTCTTTTGAAATACAGCTAACAATTTTACTTCGGGGTGGCGGTTTTTTCTTTAACTCGTTTTCAAAGGAGTGAATATCCTCAGTTTTTCCCTGAACAACAATAGCCACACCCGACGAATCATTTAGAACAAACCCTTTCAATTTATGGCTACGTGCGAGGTTGTAAACAAATGGTCGGAATCCAACGCCCTGAACAATGCCGGTGATCTGTATTTTTCTGGTTTCTATTTTCACGTTTCTAAGTATTTTTTTTAATAATCTAAAAATTGCCCATTAAGTATAAGAAATCTTTCCACAAAGGTCAGGTATTTTTAATCTGTGTAAGGATATTCCTCCGTGAGACAATTTCCTCTTCCTATCTTCGCTCCTGTCGCAACAATGGGAACAACTCTGTCTCAACGCGGGAGCGTTGAGACGAGTGATATAATGCTAAGGAGCATAAAGACAAAGGAATGCCACTTGTGTCTCCGCTCCTGCGGAGACACACATATCATTCTCCTTACACACAATCTACCAGGCCCAGTCGGTAACAACGTCAATCAACCCTGTTCCATCAATATAATTACCAGCGCTGGAGTAAAGCCAATCAGAAGATTTTTCCACCAATCCTTTTCTTACAGGGTTGTAATGAATATATTGCACTTTATCTTGCATTATTTTCAGGTTGAATATCTGCTTTGGTTTACCACCTTCCTGCCAAAATTGATAAGTACGATCAATTTTATAATCGGGCTTAGAGAACGCCAACATTTCCAAAATATTCTCTTGATTTGTAGTTTTAAAGTGGTCTATTATTGTTCTGGCGCTGAATGAGTTAAAGTTAGCCACCTCCTTAGGAAGATTCTGTGAAGTAGCGATAAAATGAATATGGGTAGGCATAATAACATAGGCAAGTATGGTTATTCTATTATGATTTTGCATATAATCCAATATCTCAAGAATAATTTCATCTACTGGTTTTTTGGTAAGTAGCGGCAGCCATTCAACCACTGTACTTGTAATAAAATAGGGATAATTGTCTTTGCCTATTTTGTACCGGGTCTTTGTCATATATAGCGATCGTTATAACTATCTGATTTTATGAAATACTTGAAATATTTGGAAGAAAATTCTTTTACTATCTTGGGTCTTTGATACTGTGGTGGTACTGGGAACAACTCCGTCTCAACGCGGGAGCGTTGAGACGAGGGAAGACCACTTGTGTCTCCGCTCCCGCGGTGACACACATATCATTCTCCTACAGTGATTTAGTTCTATAGATATCTTTCCTGGGTGTTATCTTATTCTTAGTTGAAATTGTCCGGAAAAAAGGTGAGGTTCCTTTGTGAAAGTTGAAAAAAAGTAAGAATAAAATGGAGGAACCTCAGGATGAAATTAGACAGGGAAGAATTAAAAGGCAAGACATTAAGTTGGGTTTTGGCACAAGGGATTGATACCAAAATTGCACTATTACAGCATTACCAGCATTTAGGCTGTTTGTTGGCGGAAGAGATCATGGCTGAGGAAGTACGATTGCTGTCGGGCGCACCCTATAGTCGCAACAAGCCCCATGGTGGGCGCTATAGTCGCTGGGGGCAGCAATCCAGGCTCGGTTAAGTTAGATCACGAGAAGGTTCCTATCGAGGTACAGCGTCTTTACGATCATGAGATCGGTGGTACGATTGGACTGAAGACCTACCGCAAACTTCATCAGATGGAGCCGCCGGAGAACGCAGTTATTGATGGAATTATCAAGGGTTTAAGCATGTCTGATTATCCGGCAGCTGCCGGATCGGACGCCTGGCGGAAAGTTTTGGATTAAGTCGTTCCAGTGTGAGTTTAAGATTCATTGAAGAGAGCGGTGAAAAGTTAAAGGCATTTGAAGAGCGTCGTTTGGATGATCGTCGGTTTGTGTCCATATTTATCGACGGGAAATACTTAGCCAGGGAGCAGATTGTCATTGTCCTGGGCGTAACCATAGAAGGTGAAAAGATACCGCTGGGTTTTCTTCAGACTCATTCGGAGAACTCGGGCCCGATAAAAGAGTTGCTGAATAAACTCGTCGAGCGGGGGCTTAACTTTGATAAGGGACTGTTATGTGTAATTGATGGATCCAAAGGCATCTATAAGGCCGTTGAGGAAGCATTTGGTTCCAAAGCAGTCGTCCAACGCTGTCAGTGGCACAAGCGGGAAAATGTGCTGAATTATCTGAATGAGAAAGATCGGGAAATCTATAAACGGCGCATAAACAAAGCGTACCAATCTGACACATATGAAGAGGCCCGGGCACAATTAGATCAGATTATTCACGACCTTGAGCGACTAAACCTGAGCGCCGCTCGCTCTTTGGCCGAAGGGATGGAAGAGACTCTTACGCTTCTGCGTTTAGGTTTAAAGGAACTCTTTGGCAAGAGTTTTTCGACAACCAATATCATAGAGAATTTGAATTCTCAGTTGAGTAGATACCTGCGAAATGTCAAACGCTGGCAGAGTTCGGATCAGCGCTCAACGCGGGAGCGTTGAGACGAGGGAAGACCACTTGTGTCTCCCCGCTCCCGCGGTGACACACATATCATTCTCCTACAGTGATTTAGTTCTATAGATATCTTTCCTGCTTCCAACATGTAATATCAATATCAGCAAATTAT
>JAHIOG010000519.1 GCA_018895675.1 bacterium | reverse complement strand
TCGGGTTTGAAACAGACAGCTACTTAAATGATCTCAGATTAGCATCCACCCTTACGAATGCCATAACAATGCAAAAATGGAGTGAGAAAAAAGAGAAACCTGACGCCGAAAGAGAGCCGGGTTATTTAGATTTTCAAATTCCCAATATGCGCAAAAAAATGGAATTAGGTTTTCGAGATTATCATGCGCCCACCGATGCTAAAGTCTTGAAGTACTTTCTGGTCAATATGGCAAATTTACCGGAGGACCAACATCCTGGATTTCTCCGGGATATAATCGGGGGACGGAATATAAAGGATTATGAAAAAACGATCGGTGATTTTATTGAAACGCTCTATGCCAACACAGGACTTGTAAAGAAAGAAGAATGTTTGAATATGTTTGATCTTTCGTTGGCAGAGCTTGACGCACTGGCGGATCCATTCATCGAATTTGCTAAAAAAGTAAATGCTGCCCTTAAAATCAATAAAAAGAAAAACGACAAATTTAACGGAACCATAACCGTATTGCGACCGAGATATTTCAGGGCTTTAGCCGAATGGAAGGGCGGCGATATGTATCCCGACGCCAATCGCACCATTCGATTTACACATGGAACAATTAAGGGCTATTTTCCCCGCGACGGCGTTTATTACAAGCATCTCACGAGTTTAAGGGGCGTGATTGAAAAGAATACGGGCGAAGAGCCTTTTGATGTGCCGCAAAAATTAGTTAATCTGCACGCAGAACGTGATTTCGGCGGATATATGGATAAAAAGCTGCGCGATGTCCCCGTCGCTTTTCTGGCTACCACCGACATCACCGGCGGCAATTCCGGCAGCCCGGTCATGAACGGCAAAGGAGAGATCATCGGATGCGCTTTTGACGGCGTTTATGAATCCATGACCAGCGACTGGCAATTTAATGATCGGTTAACGCGCATAATCAGCGTTGATTCCCGCTATATTCTTTTTGTTTTGGATAAATTTAGCGACGCCAAACAGCTATTAAAGGAGTTGACGATCAAGTAATATGGAACAAGATTCGGACAGGATATCATTAAAGCTTAAGACCCGTTTTATAAAGCCGGAAATTGTGCGCTTCCCGATAATTGATTCTACGAATAGTTATCTGATGAAAGCACATTCTTACAAACCGGGAACAGTTGTGCTGGCGGATTATCAAACTGCCGGGAGGGGTCGGTTCGGCAGAAGCTGGGTCAGTCCACCGGAAGAAGCGCTGCTGTTTTCAATATTGCTGACCGATTTAAATCAAGAGATTCCGCTCTATATCTACACGTTTTTAGCTGCCGTTGGTGTATATGACGGTTTAAATTCCCTGATATCCGGGAAGTACAAATTATCCTTAAAATGGCCGAATGATATTCTTCTGAATAATGATAAAGTGTGTGGTATTCTGGTTCAGAGTAAAACAAGCGGATCCGTATTATCCCGACTCGTCATCGGAATCGGACTGAATGTCAATCAGCCGGAAGTGTTTTTCCGGGATGAGCTGCAACACGCAGCGTCATTGTATTCAACAACAGGAAAACGTTTTGACCGATTCCTCGTTTTGACAAATATTTTGCGGAATATTGATCAACAATTGATTTTATTGCGAGAAAAGGGAAAAAAGATTATTTTTAACAAGTGGAAAAATGCCTGCGATTCAATCGGCAGACCGGTTGCGGTGGATGATGCAGAAAGGATACACAAAGGAATTTTTGAGGATATTTCTGAAAACGGCGGGCTTGTGTTGAACACGGGTGCTAAAAAGGTCATTTTTCATGCCGCCGATGTAACTATTTTAAAGGGAGACAGCAATGATATTAGTCATTGATATTGGCAATACCAACACTGTAATAGGCATTTATCAAGAAGAGCGGATTTTGGAAAGCTGGCGGATCGTCAGCTCCCATGCACGGACGGTTGATGAATACTGGATGGTGGGAAAACTGTTATGTAATGACGCCGGAATAAATACGGCGGACATTAAGGGCGTGATCATCGGGTCTGTCGTTCCCGAGTTGACAAACAGTTTTGTGAAAATGAGCAGAAAATATTTCTCTTTGGAGCCGGTTGTTGTCGGATATCAATTGAACCTGGGAATGAGGCTTCTTGTCAGAGAACCCAAACAAGTTGGCGCTGACCGAATCTGCAACGCAGTTGCCGGAAAACGCCTTTATACTCTTCCGCTGATAATTGTGGATCTTGGAACGGCGACGACCTTTGATGTAATTAATAAAAATGGCGATTATATTGGCGGCGCAATATCTCCGGGACTGATAACCGGCTCATTGGAATTGATCCGCAAGGCGTCCCAGCTGCATGAGATTGAATTAATCTATCCTGAAAATATTATTGGCAAAACAACTAAGGAGCACCTGCAAAGCGGAATTTTCGCTGGACATATTGCTATGATTGAGGGGCTTGTTGACCGGATAAAATCGGAACTTTCTGATGAGTCGGTCAAAGTAGTTGCCACCGGTGGTTATTGCGAAGAGGTGGTCAAAAACACAAACCGGATTGATATTGCAAATTTAAATTTGACTCTTGAGGGACTCCGGTTAATATATAATTTAAATTCTTAATATAGCGAGGATGGAGGAAATACAATGAAATATACCCAACTCGGGAAACGTGGCCCAAAAGTATCAACTATTGGATTTGGCGCCTGGGCAATCGGTGGAATGAATTGGGGTAAAACAGATGACGATGTTTCAAAAAATGCTCTTCGTGAAGCTTTGGATCAGGGCGTAACTTTTATTGATACGGCTGATGTTTACGGCTTCGGTCATTCGGAAAAGCTGATCGCAGAAGTGATTGCCGAGCGGGGTAAGGGCGACGTGATTATTGCCACTAAAGCCGGCAATGATTTTTATAACGCTAGCGCTAATGACGAGACGGGATACGGACGAATTCGCCAGACATATGATAAAAAATATATCATATTCGCCGCCGAGCAGAGCCTGAAGCGATTAAATGTTGATACGTTGGATATCTTACAACTCCATTCCGGCGACCTGGAAAAATTAGATCGCGATGAACCCTGGGAAGCTCTTGAAAAACTGAAACAGGACGGAAAAATCAGACATGCGGGCTGGAGCATACAATCTTTTCAGGAAACCAATCAGGCATTTATTTTGGATCAATATCACAGTATTATCGATACGATACAGGTGCGGTATAATTTACTAGAACGAGAGGCTGAAAACATCCTTTTTCCAAAAGCCATTGAGTACGGAATTGGTGTCATTGTGCGTATTCCAATTTTGTTCGGATTACTGACCGGTAAATTCAGCCGCGATTCACGGTTCAGTGATGAAGACCACCGGCACATGAATCTATCACCCGAAAAACTCGATGGCTACTTGACAGATCTGGAAAAAGTCAGCCCGCTTTATAAACGTTACCCGGATCAGAGTATGGCGCAGATCAGTCTACGCTTCTGTCTTTCGCACCCCGCCTGTCACGTTGCTATCCCGGGCGCCAAGACACCCCGGCAGGTAAGGGATAATAGTGCCGCATCGGATTTGGGTCCCATCCCCCGGAAATATATCCCTTCTATAGAATGAGAAAGAGTGAAAACCTAATAAAATAACCCAAACCCAGATTTTTAGGGAAAAACAGAAATTTTGTTATTATATTTATTTTCCATGAATCAATTAAGAAAAATATTTATACTTTTCGTAATCGTATGGTTGATCGTACCGCGACAGGCACGCGGGCGAGAAACCTACCGGTATGAACTGGATTTTATATTTATACCAGCTGTTGATATTGTAATGGAAATAACCGACACCATCTATTCGGAAAATCAATCACTGGCGTTGCTGCAGTTTCATACAAAGACCAGGCCGGTATTTAACCTTTTTTTTGAGGTTGATAACGTTTATAAGACAATTTACGATCCGCAAACGTTTAAAGCTTATTCCAGCGAGAAGAGTATTGAACAACCAAATATATCTCAAGAGATCAAGGCAAGGTATTCAGAGAAGACCGTGACATATTCAAACGGTGTTTCACGCCCGATATTACCCCAAACGAATAACATTTTCTCCATGCTGATGCATCTGCGCACGCTTGACAGAGAGCAGATTGAAAGTGAAAATTTTCCGGTGGAGATTGAGGGAAGTCTTTATGAGGTGCGGTTTAGTTATTGTGAGGAGCAAATCATACCCTTTGGGGGAAGCGGTATCCTTACTGATAAAATCGAAATCATACTGTTTTTGTTAACCCCGGACATGCCGGCGATTACGGAGAAAACCGACGTGTTCTACTGGAAAATAGCGTCTTCGGAAGGACAGAAATTTATCTGGTTGGAACAGGCGGAACCTCGCCGCATTGTAAAAGCGGAATTCCACCTTGGTCTCGCCCGGCTGGTTGCAAAATTAGATTCAGGCAGAAATGAAATTTTCCCGTAATATCTATTTTTTTCTATACCGCAACAGGCGGTTCATTACAACCTGGACAATTATTATTCTGGCGGTTGTGCTGGGATTATACCTAAAAATCGATAAGGAAATAATTGCTGTTTCTGTTGTTATTTTTGGTATTATTGCCCATGCTTTTGCCGGTCTCGCCGGGTTTATTGCATTGATACCGTTTATCGGCCCGCTGATCATTAGGGTTTTATCCCTGCCTATATTCTGGTTGTTAAATGCTTTAGGATACTATGTTTCGGTTATTGCGATTAAAAAAGGATATGGCCGGGATGTAGTAAGTTACAGAATGATCACGGTGATTTTTCTACTGGGTTTTGCGGTGGGATTTATTATTGCAAAATTAATTTGACGGTCGCCGGATATCCGCTGCCAGAATTTTGTTGCCTCTCTCAATATTCAACACTACATCTATTCCCTCAACAACTCGTCCAAAACGGGTATAGTTATAATCAAGGTGATATTGGGGAGTTGTCGTGATGAAAAACTGAGAACCTTCGGTGTCTGGGCCCGCACTTGCCATTCCGACTGAACCGATATCATACTTAACGGGAGATTTTTCTGTTAAAAGATGATAATTGGGACCACCCCATCCATCACCGCGGGGATCTCCTCCCTGTACCACAAAGTTCGGAATTACCCGGTGAAAAATTAGTCCGTCGTAAAATCCCGAGTCGATCCGTTCCAGAAAAGCGGCGACAGTATAAGGGGCATAGAATCCATCACACTCAATTACAAACATTCCGCGGTTTGTGAGGATCTGGACCCGGGGGCTGAGACCGTATTGATTTAATTTTGTCAACCTGGAATATACAAAAGCATCATTATAATCAGTGGGAGTGACGACATTCTCCCCATAAATTTCGGTGAGTATATAGCGGCTTTTGTCACGAATTTGTTTTTGTTTGCTGCTCAGTAAAGGTTTAAGATGGTCAACGGCGTTATCAGGGTGGATTTTTTCAATTGCCGAGAGCACGGCCACGCAAGCTTCTAAAAAAGCGTATTGATTATGTTTTTTAAGACACTCGTATAAAAAAGGCGCCATATCCGTCATATTCAAATCCGTTTCGGATATTATGCTTGCGGCGTGATATACCTGAACCGGATCGCCGCCGGTTAAACCATCGACAAGAACCGCCCTGTACTCCTCGATTGTTATTGTGTTGGTGGCAATTAGAGAATCCAGCATGTTGATAATCCCCAGATATGCCGGAGCAGCAACTGTCTTTTTGCGATGTTTTGAAAGATTAACTAGAGAGACAAAAGATCGCCTGTTGGGAGAATTTTTCAATCCGGCAACTTTATAGGGCAAAAGTATTTCGTCAACCGGAAAAGAATCCGCCGGCATTTGATTGCTTGAATCAAGAAAAGGAGTAGCAAATTGAACAATTGAGCCCCTGATATGTTCGGAAGAATTTTTAAACAGTCGCGTCAGCTTATTTATTAAATGTTGATTTAATGCAATATCGCCCGGTGCGTTTTGCAGCGCAGCTGCAACGACATGATTGCTTGAATCATCCAACGCCACCATCCATAAAGATTCCCTGTCTTGCAAACCGGGTATTGCTAAAACGCTTTCATAGCGGACTCGCCAGTCCGGGTCGGTTAACAGATCAGAATATATTTGGTCTTTTTCTGAAAATATGATTGGTCGTAATACTTTCGCGACAGATCGTCGAATTTCCGGATCGGGATTTTTTGCAGCATCTATTAGCTGCTTTATATAAGGAGCGAGCAATTCGGAATTGCGGATTCTTTGAAGCGCCGCAGCTGCCATGCGTCGGTTATTTGCATTTTTGGACGACAGGGATTCACAACAATATCCAACACATTCTGATTGAATAATACCCCTTGAGAAAAAATACACGTATGCTTTGAATAATATCTCGCCAGAAATTTGATCATAATATTGTTCGTTAAGCAATCGAAGTGTTGATAGATCTCCCACCTGCCCGAGGGACAATACAATTTGTTGGCGGATATCGGGATCATGTTCAGAAGCAAGTCCTTGGGTTAAGATATCGATAGACCGGGAACCCCGCAACTGACCAAGCGCAAACGCTGCGCCGAGACGCACGAGCGGGGAAGAATCTTCCGTCAATGGGATAAGCTCCGGAACAATTGTGGTGTCTCTACTGTTTGCAACCGCCAAGCAAAGCCGGAATCGTTCACCAGGTTTTTGAGAACTGGAAAATTGTGTGATGTATGGCTTGATCTGCCGATTATTTCCGGCTCGTAGGATGAGAAGATTTTGCTGTGAAAAGGGGCTTTTTGAACAAGAAAGAAAGGCAAGTGTCCAAAAGAGAGTTGTTAAAATAAAAGGAAATTTTTTCAGGATAATTTATTCTCCCAAATACGATGATACATAGATTCCCGCACCAAGACCGCATTGCGGAATATTTCCGGTATAATCCGAATTGAGATAATCAAAATATTCCGGGATGAGCCCGAAATTAACAAACGATTGCCGTGTAATCCACATATGGAGCGCATCGGCTTTATCGATGCTGTTAATAATGACATCTGCGATTTCGGTGGAAATTTTTGGCCAATAATATTCCAGAAATTTTATATCGTTTGTAATTTCTACAAATTGTTTAAGATTCCAGAGAACTACACCAAAGTTATCGAGGTAGAGCCGGGGTCTAAATTCTCCGGCGCTGTTTGCCTCTAATCCATTTCCAAAATAATGATCGGTTGATATGCAGTAATTCTGTCCGATACCAATATTTTCTCCCGTCCATTGAAAATGTTTATAGCTCCCGCAACGCCTGTTCATTATAAATTGTAGCGCCGATAGCGCCTCATCATAATGTCCGGAATTTAAGAAAGCATCAATTGCGAATCCCATACTAAGAGGTGCCGACATAATCTTTTTTTGAGGGGGGAAGGAATTAACGATTTGTCCTCTGGCGGGAAATCGCTCGCGGCATTGAGCCATTTTTAGAACGGCAACCGATTGTGAATAAACTGACGCTTCTTCTTTTGATATGTTTGGCGGTAAAATCGTTGTTTTATGCCATTTCTTCCACCAGTCAATTTCTTTGATAAGTACAGTAAACCCGGGATGCTCATTTTTGTATTTTCGCACTACCGTGTAGGACCTGGGATTTGGTATGTCGTTGTAGTAACAGATGACGAAAAGCCATTTCCGGTTATTATCCCGGAAAGACCATTTCCCCACATTCAAATTCGGGTCCTTATCCGTGGAGCGATGTGGTGCAGGACCTTTTTTCTTAAGCGACGGTTCAGGAGGCGTGACAGATATTTTTACCGGACCGGAAAGGATGCCGCCATTTCCGGACTGATTATAAATCCTGATTGCAAGAAGGTTGTTCTGCCGTATTAAACTTGTCGGTATTGCGTGATAAAGAATTTCTATTGAATCAGTATTCCGGCTTGTATCACTTAAAAAATATCCATTGATATATGTCTGTTCGGTATCGCGAACCTTTCCGATATGAAGATATAGAGTATCATGTGCAAAATAATTTGAATCGACACTAAAGTTAGTTCGATACCATGCCACACCATCATAGTTTGCAAATCCCTGGTTTTCCCATGAATCCGGCACTGTGACGGGATACCACGCAGAATCATTGAAATCAACTGTAGCCCAGGTAGAGTCACCGCCAATATTAAACATCCATGTTCTCTCCAGAGGAATATCAGAGTAAGAGATCAATATGAGCAGCAAGTTTACGAGGAGGATATTGACATATTTCATAATAGTAAAATTACATTAATTTCCTGAAAAGCTCAAAGCCGGAATTTGATAGTTTTAAATACTTTTTTCAACCGCTAACAGATGATGTTTAATTTCAATACCGGCGCCAAAACCGGTTAAACGTCCGTTCTTGCCAATCACACGGTGACAGGGAACCAGAAACGGAATGGGATTATTATGAAGCGCTCCGCCAACAGCGCGGGCGGCTTTCGGCTTATCGCACCAGTTGGCGATGTCTCCATAGCTGACAACCGTGCCGAATGGTATCAGCCAGGTCCAAAAGAGCACCTGCAGCCTAAAGTTGGATTTTATAAAGAAAACATTAATTGGTGGAATGTTAAATTCTGTTCCATGTTTAAAATATGCATCAATTTCACTGATAAGACGTAATGAGAAACCGGGAGGGTTTTCAGATTGTGGATTTACTCCAGTCGTTCTGATCTTTTGATTGATATCATCACAACTAAACGATATGGCAAGAACGGCATCTTCTGAACATAACATGTGGTATGGAATTGTGAAGTGACTCGATAATAAAAATGTCGTCAAAGGTTTTTGGGGCGTCATTGTGAATCCAGCTGCGTGCTTCTGCTCAGAAAGCAATTGTCGACAGAAACCGCAATTCTTCCAATGCTGAAAATATAAACTTTCTTGGTCTCGCCCGAGCTGGTGATTGACGATAGAATGTGCAATTGCCGTATTAAAATGTTTGTTTGCGGGAACCTGTTCCATAATAATAGTACAAAATACGAAATGAAATCTTAAAATAGAATAGTTTTTATTGCCATATTTGTTTTAAAACACTATCTTGAGGTTTGTAATGATTAATAGGCATCTATAAATTTAGGAATAATAGGAGATTTTGTGACAGATAACTCCCTGATTTTGTACGATAAAAAAATTTTAAATTTCATAGAAGCAGGTGACTATAAACATACGCTATGGGTTGCAGAAGAATCGTATGTGTTTTCGAAGACTCTTTTTGGGGATACTCATCTGGAAACAGCAAAAACACTCAATAATCTTGCCGGGGTTTATGACCTGTTGCAACGTTACGACGTGGCGGAAACATTTTACCTTCGGTCAGTCGGATTAAAGAAAACGATATATGAAACATCTTCGGTAGAGCTAATACCAACTCTTGAGAATCTCATGTCGTTGTATTTATACCAGGAAAAGTTCCGTAAAGCCGAAAAAATATTGTATGATCTGATTGAAATAGCCGAAAATAAAAAAGCACCGTGGATTTTTCGGAAGGCGGTGTATTTATGCCAACTGGCTGACCTATATGAAAGACAATGGCACACAGCGAGAGCAGCAGATTATTATCATAAATGCGCCGCTTTTGTAGAAAGCGTTATGCCATTTGATCATCCCAATCTTGGGCGGGTTTTTGCGAATATCGCCGATCATTATGCGCGTGTTGAAAAGTATCCGCGCGCTCAATTTTATTATCAAAGAGCATATAGTATTTTAAGTAAAATATTATCAAAAAGGCATTCTGACGTTAAACATGTTATTGATGGAATGAATTTTATTCGGTCTTATCTACCGGATTCGCAGACCACACAGGGTCAATGAAATAAGCGGAAGCGGCTTTTTGGGGTATATGTATTTACTGTATTTTTTAGCTGGTTTTATTCTACTCTACTACGGAGCTGATTTCCTCGTTAGAGGAAGCTCTTCCATTGCAGTTTCTCTCGGTGTTAAAAAAATCGTTGTTGGTTTAACAATCGTTGCTTTAGGCACGTCGATGCCGGAGCTCGTCGTCAGTTTTTTTGCCGCTGTTAAAAAAGTAGACGATGTCAGCGTTGGCAATATCGTTGGCAGCAACCTGGCTAATATTTTGCTGGTGCTGGGCCTGTCATCACTAATCCGTCCAATTAAAGTTAAAAGAAGAATATTTTTGATCGATCTTCCAGTTCTGCTATTAATTACGCTGATGTTTGTTTTATTCTGCATGGACGGCAACTTAGAGGGTCATGAGGGTGCGCTTATGCTGATCGTATATATTGTGTATATGACCTTTATTATTGCTAACCGGAAAGTTCGTAATAGCGCAGATATTGATCTGGTCCCGATGGAAAAGGGACATATTATCAGAAATATATTTCTCACTGTGTTGGGTTTGTTGGGACTCATAATCGGAGGACAACTGACGGTTAGAGGGGCAATTGGCCTTGCGCGAGCCGCGGGAATCTCAGAGCTGGTCATTGGATTGACCATCGTCGCCCTTGGCACATCTCTACCGGAGCTGTTTACCAGCGTTGTGGCGGTGATTAAAAAAGAAGATGAAATTTCAATTGGCAATATTATTGGCAGCAATCTGTTTAACACGGCTTTTGTGCTGGGCATCGTACCAATGGTTTATTCGTTAAAAATAGATGCGCATGTGATCCGTTTTGAGAATGTTTTAATGTTGTGTATAACGGTTCTGCTTGCTGTATTTCTCTTTATCGGGCGCAGTCTTTCGCGGCTCGAAGGAATAATTTTGTTACTGTTTTACGTTTTATTTATCCTGAATCTTGGTTTTAATTTCATTTAAACACATTTATACAATATGAAAATTGCCTTATATCAATTTGCTCCATTATGGGGAAACGTTCCGGGAAATTTGAAGAAAATTGAATCAATATTGGGCAGTCATACAAATATTGATTTGTGGATATTACCCGAATTGTGTACAACAGGCTATCTGTTTAACTCAAAAGCCGAGATTGGCTCTGTCTCGGAGCCGTTCCCGGGCGGCCAAACAAGCTCACGGCTTAAGTCTATCACAAAACGCCTGAGTACGTCTGTAATAATGGGTGTTGCAGAAAAATGTAAAGAAAAACTTTTTAACAGCGCTGTTGTTTTTGACAATGGCGTTCACGTTGGCGCTTACCGTAAGATTCATCTATTTGATAATGAAAAATATCTCTTCGATCCCGGTAATGAAGCACCGGAGGTTTTTACAGTTAGGGATGTAAGGATCGGTGTTATGATATGTTTTGACTGGATCTTTCCGGAGACTGCCAGGACACTGGCGCTGGATGGCGCCCAGCTGATAGCCCACCCGGCGAATCTGGTTTTGCCCTATTGTCCCGATGCAATGGTTACGAGGAGCATTGAAAACAGGGTCTTTACGGCAACGGCAAACCGAATTGGGACGGAGAGATTATCGGACGGACAACAGTTAACATTTATTGGCAACAGCCAGGCGACCAATATCTTCGGAAAACGTCTTGGGCAGCTTTCCAAAGATCGGGAAGGCGTTTTAATATTCGATATTGATCCGGCGGAATCAAACAATAAATCCATTACCCAAAATAATGATTTGTTCATGGACCGGAAACCGGAATTGTACCGTTTAAATTAAGGAGAATTTATTATGCAGCGAGTTGTTGTATCTGGTTACAGGGAAAGCTGGAAGCGTAATATCATTTCAAATCGATATAGAAAATAATCGCATAAATTTAAACAGCAGACAGGAGATTCAACATGAGACCCACGATTGAATTTTTAGGTAAAAATTTGATTCAACAGATTGTTTCTGAGGCGTACCTGATTCTTTGTACCTTAGGCATTGAAATACATAATAAGAATGTGTTGGAAATGTTCTCCGATCACGGGGCAAAAGTCGATATCGATAAAAGCCGGGTCATTTTCAAAGAAGATATTATTCAGAAAGCCCTGAAATCAGCGCCAAAATCGTTTAAACTTTATGATGTAAACGGAAATGAAACGAATGATTTTTCCGGATATAATGTACATTTTACTCCTGGTTCAACATCCATAAATGTTCTGGATTATAAAACAAAACAAATCCGCAAACCGGTTACTGATGACTATATAAATTATGTAAAAGTTGTAAGTCAGCTTGAACATATTGCTTCCCAGAGTACGGCTTTAATACCGGCCGATGTTCACGAGAATATTTCTGATAGTTACCGGCTGTTTTTGAGTTTACTCTATTGTGAAAAACCGGTTGTAACGGGAACCTTTACAATAGATTCTTTTGAAATTATGAAGGATTTTCAACTTGCAGTTCGTGGTTCGGAAAAAGCGCTTAGAGAGAAACCGCTAACAGTATTTTCCTGCTGCCCGACATCGCCCTTAAAATGGAGCGATGTAACCTCACAAAATGTTGTCGATTGCGCCCGTTATTCAATTCCCGTAGAATTTATTTCGATGCCGCTGGCTGGCTTTATGGCGCCGGTTACTCTTGTTGGGACTTTGATTCAGCACACCGCCGAGACTCTTAGTGGAATCGTTATTAGCCAGCTAACAAATCCGGGCACTCCAATGTTGTATGGCGGTTCTCCTGCGATTTTCGATGTTCGCTTTGAAACGACTCCCATGGGCGCTATTGAAACGATGATGATAGACTGTGCATATAATGAAATCGGTAAATATCTGGGGATTCCAACTCAGGCTTATATTGCACTAAGCGATGCCAAACAACTTAATGCCCAGGCTGGACTCGAATCAGGAATAGGCGCCACTCTTGCCGCATTAGCAGGAATTAACAATATATCCGGGCCTGGCATGTTGGACTTTGAAAGTTGTTTTAGCACCGAGAAATTAGTGGTGGATAATGAAATCTGTAAACAAGTCCTGAGGTTAGTAAAAGGAATAGAACCCAAAGAAGATTTTCCAGCCCTTCCAATTTTTGAAGAATTGTTAAAAGAGAAACACCTCCTGATTTCAGAGCACACACGGAAATATTTGAGAGAAGAGCACAGTTTTCCAGGACCGGTTATTAATCGCGCAAACCGGGCTCGCTGGAAAGAGATGGGAGAATTCACACTGGAGGAAAGAGCCCACATGGAAGTTGAGGAGTTGGTTAATAGTTACAAGCCCTCTACTCTTGCAGAAGACACTAAAAGGGAAATTATAAATCTTATGGAAAGAGAGGGTAAGAAATATGGACAGACAAGTTTACCCGACAGGTATTGAAAAGGAATAATGGAGAATTGTAGAAACAACAAGATCAATTATATTTACAGTAAAGGTGAAACGGATGAAGATTTTAAAGCAAGTAGCGGAATACCTTGAAAAGGGAGATAGGGAAAGGGTTTATGAATTAACCGGACAGGCGTTAGAACAAAATGTCTCTGCCAGGCAGATTCTGGATGATGGTTTGATTGCAGGGATGAAAGTGGTCGGTGACCGTTTTAGAAAACATGAAATATTTCTTCCTGAAGTGCTGATGGCGGCAAGAGCCATGAATGCAGGTATGGATTTGATAAAACCACTTTTTATTAAAGAGGGAGTTACCGCTATAGGTAAAATCGTTATTGGTACCGTTTATGGGGATCTCCACGATCTTGGTAAAAACCTGGCGGGGGTTATGCTAAAAGGCGCCGGTTTTGATGTGATAGATCTGGGTAATAATGTTCCGGCTCAAAAGTTTGTAGAGACAGCTGAAAAAGAAAATGCAACCGTGATCGGTATGTCAGCTCTATTAACAACCACCATGATGGAAATGAAAAATGTAACCAATCTTTTAAAAGATAAAGGATTGGATAAATCAATAAAAACGATTATTGGTGGCGCGCCGGTTTCTGAAGAATATGCAAAATCTATCGGAGCGGACGCATATGCTTATGACGCAGCTAGCGGCGTAGAACTGGTGAAGCAGCTTGTCTGAAGTGAATGAAATTTACCGTAGAACCAGGAGAATATGAAGACACGGTCATAAATGTTATGTGTCTTCGTTAGATTAAACGGAAGAATTCCCCGATGCTTGCGTCAGGGTAGTTCATTTAGTATTCATATCAAAATCAAGAATTATTTTGCAATCTTTCAGTTTGAATTGTAAAATTCAATCGCACCGGAATCTGCCCGCCGGAATATCTTGGAGAGAAGGACAATCACGTAAATTTCATAATTGAGTATTTAAAAGATCGGAATATGATCTATGATGTTCGAGTCGTGTGATAATTATGAAAAAGCCCTGCGTGAAGAGCAACGCCGGATCAGGTGGCTGCGAATTTTTACCGATAATGTCTGCCGGACGTTGTTGCAAAAAACCATGAACGAACCGGAAGCTCTGGAGTACCTATGCCGCGTTAAAACAGTGATACTGGAGAAATTTCCGGAAAAAGAAGAGCAATATCGCTTGATTTATGAACGCCGTTTTAAACGAATATTGCTTCGCAAAGGAATAGCGCTTTCATTATATTAAAAAGGTGAAAATAAAGGAAAACGGAATTATGGAACGTGAAAAAGCATGGACATTATTGACTACATATACGAAAACGGATAGTTTGATCAAACACGCACTGGCCGTTGAAGCGGCGATGCGGTTTTATGCAAAACATTATGGTGAGGATGAAAATTACTGGGGAATAGTCGGGATTCTACACGACTTTGACTATGAAGCATATCCGGATGAGCAAAATCATCCGTACCGTGGCAACGAAATCCTGGAAAAAGAAGAATACCCGGAAGAAATGCGCCGCGCTATTATGGGACATGCATCGTATACCGGCGTGCCCCGGGATACGCTTTTGGCGAAAGCGCTTTTTGCCGTTGATGAACTTGCGGGATTTATTATAGCGGTTGCTCTGGTGCGCCCATCTAAAAGCATTCACGACGTCAAACCCAAATCGGTCAAAAAGAAATTTAAAACAAAAGCCTTTGCCGCTAAAGTCAACCGGGAAGAAATATTGCAGGGGATCCGGGAACTGGGCGTAGATGAGACCGAGCATATTCAGCGGGTAATTGACGCCCTGAAGACGGCCTCCAATGAAATTGGCCTGGAAGGCGAAATCTCACCGGAATAATTCTTCATATTTGTTAAACCCGATAATTTTAGTTAATATTCGACCGGGAAACGTCCCATTCAGAAATGAGTGGGTAAACATAAATTTTTCTCTAGTTAAGGAGAGATTCTGACTTTTAATAGGCAGGCTGAGAACTGCCATTCCATCATTGAGCGGGAAATTTTTCCTGTTGTAGAAAAACCGGGGCGCTATACCGGCAATGAATTCAATGCCCGGCGCAAGGATTTTTCTAAAGCCCAAGCGTCCATAGTGTTGGCGTATCCCGATGTCTATGATGTGGGAATGTCATATTATGGATTTCAAATTTTATATCATATTCTCAACCGGGAAAAGACCATTATCGCCGACAGGGTTTATGCTCCATGGACCGATTTTGAACAACAGCTGCGAGTGCGATCGCTAGCTCTTTACGGTCTTGAATCAAATGCGCCGGTTCGCCAATTCGATGTGCTGGGGTTCACTCTTCCTTATGAATTAACGACCACTAATGTTTTGAATATTCTTGATCTGTCGCAAATATCAGTTCTCTCAGAGAAACGAAATGACAAAGATCCTATTGTAATAGCCGGAGGGACTAACGCTTATAATCCTGAGCCATTAGCGCCCTTCATTGATGTGTTTGTAATCGGAGATAGCGAAGATATTATTGTGCCGCTGGTTGAATTTATCGCTAAGCGCAAAAAAAAAGGAGTTCCCCGTCAGGGCATTCTGTATGAAATGATCCGGGAATTTAAGGGACTCTATATTCCCCGGTTTTATACCAATCAGACCATTTCCGAAAACGGTTTTATTCTTCCTCGCCCGATCAGCGCTGATATTCCCGACCGAATAATCTCTCAGCGCGTCCCGTTTCTAAAGGCTGATTATTTTCCCGAAAAACCGATCATTCCGCTGATAGAAATTGCCCAGGATAGACTCGTGGCGGAAATCATGCGTGGCTGCACCCAGGGATGTCGTTTTTGCCAGGCTGGCATGATTTATCGTCCGGTCCGAGAACGTTTTCCGGAAGATATCAAGCGACAGGTTGAAAACTCTCTCAAGGCAACGGGATATGAAAATTTGTCTCTCCTGTCTCTTTCGTCTTCGGATTATAATGGAATGGAGGAATTGATTGACGGTATCTCGGGACTATTGGATTGCCGGAGAATCGGGCTGTCATTACCGTCGTTACGCCTGGATAGTTTTTCGGAAGAGATAGCCTATATTGCGCGGAAAACACGTAAATCTGGGCTAACCTTTGCTCCCGAAGCCGGAACTGAGCGATTGCGCCGGGTTATTAACAAAAAAATTACAGAAGAGGATTTACTTTGCTCTGTGGAAATCGCTCTTCAATATGGCTGGCGATCATTAAAATTGTATTTTATGCTGGGCTTGCCAACTGAAACGGATGAAGACATCCTGGCAATTGCCAGCCTGACAGATACAATTTTAAAACATAGTAAAAAACGCCTGTCCCTGAATATTACTTTGTCCACATTCGTCCCCAAGCCTTTTACGCCCTTTCAATGGGAAGCACAAGACAGTCGGGAAGAAATTCAAAGAAAACTGGATATATTAAAACCGCTGCTGAAGAAATCAAGACGCGTAAAAGTAATGGCCCGCAATCCGTTTTATTCTCAACTTGAAGGTGTGTTAGCCAGAGGAGATCGAAAGATCGCCGATGTGATTTACGACGCCTGGAAACTGGGAGCGCGGTTTGATACATGGCGTGAATTTTTCGACCCGGCAATCTGGGAAAAAGCATTTCAAAAGAATAATATTGACCATAAAAAATATATCTGTAAACGAAATGAAGATGAGATACTGTCATGGGATCACATTGATTCGTTGATTGAGAAAAACTTTCTGCTGAAAGAGCGAGAAAAGACATACCGCGGCGAGATTACACCGGATTGTCGCGATGGATGTGTTGGGTGCGGCGTGTGTGACCCGGAACATTTGTCTATGAACCTCGTGCAAAAATCAGAGGCAGACCGGAAAGAGGAAAAAGCGAAAGAAGTAGTAATTGACGAAGAACGAATTAAATACCAGATCCGTTATCGAAAAACCGGTTTGGTGCGATTTATTTCTCATCTGGATATAATGCGACTATTTCAACGGGCATTGCGCCGGGCAGATCTGGATCTTGCATTTACCCAGGGGTTTAATAAGCGTCCGATAATCTCATCCGGGTATCCCCTGCCCCTTGGATATTCATCTGAAGACGAATACCTCGAAGTTATATTAAAAAGTGAAGCCAAAGATATTGTTAATCGTTTAAACGAGCAATTACCTGTTGGTATGATGATTGAGTCAGCATCAATAATACCGCTGAAATCCGCCTCAATATTCTCAAGAGTAAAGGGTTTTGATTATGAGATTCAGGTTTTTCGTACTATACCCGAGGATATCAAGGCGAAAATTCAGATGTTTTTGAAATGTACGGAAATATTGGTTGAGCGCGTTGGAAAAGACCGGAAGAAAGTAATTAACGTCCGCAAGTTTGTCAACACTATCAAGGTGGTAGATCAACGAATCTTGTTGTCAATGCGCGTGTTAGATGGACAGACAGCCCGTCCGGGAGAGATTTTGCCGGAGTTGGGCATTAACGAGAATATACATATTTGCCGCAAAAAGACTCATTTGCAGGCAAATTAATTTTAGATTAGGAAAAAATATGGAAAAACAAATTTTAATAAGTGAAACAAGTAAAGAAACCCGCATAGCTATTCTGGAGGACAAAGATCTGGTGGAATTTTTTGTGGAGAAACCGGAACGAACCAGAATGTTGGGAAATATTTATAAAGGAAAAGTTGAAAACGTCGTTAATGCCATACAGGCGTCATTTGTAGATATTGGGTATCATCTTAATGCATTTCTACCTTTTTCAGAAATGGATGATTCCGCAACGGTTGCTTCGATGATCGGAAGCATCGATCGAGATGAAGATGAAACAGGCTCCCCGCGACCAAGGCGCAGAAAGCCACAGAGGGAACGACGGACGCTATTAAAGACCGGGCAGGAAATTCTGGTGCAGGTCATCAAAGAATCTTTTGCCCAAAAAGGACCGAGGGTGACTACGGACATCTCGATCCCGGGACGATTTTTGGTGCTTGTTCCGAATGCGGATTATATAGGGATCTCAAAAAAGATCGGCAAGCGGGACGAAAGGAAGCGATTACGGAAAATCGTCCAGGAGATAAAACCAGACAAATTTGGGCTGATCATTCGTACCGTTGCCGAAGGTCATGACGAGAAAATTCTAAAGAGTGATTTGGAAAACCTGATTAAGAAATGGGCGGAATTGGAAGCCAGTGTTAAAATCGACCCGGCGCCGGTGTGTGTTTATCGTGATATGGAAATTACATCTACTATCATCAGGGACCTACTGACATCGGATGTGGATAAAATTATCGTTGACACTAAGGTTCTTTACAAACGGCTCCATGCATATATTAAAAGCGTCTCGCCACAGTTTATCAGCAAGATAGAATATCACCATTCCCGCAATCCAATGTTCGAAGAATACAGTATCGAGGAAGAATTTAATAAATCTCTGAATAAAAAAGTGTGGCTAAAATGTGGCGGCTTTATAGTTATCGAACACACTGAAGCAATGACGACGATAGATGTTAATAGTGGGAAATTTATTGGCAAAAAGGATCACGAAAAAAATTCGCTGAAAATCAATCTTCAGGCGGCAAAGGAAATCGCCAGGCAATTGCGGCTCAGAGATATTGGCGGTCTGATCGTTATTGATTTTATTGATATGGAAGAGGGTGAAAGTAGAAAAAAGGTTTTTCTGGAAATGAAAAGAGAGCTTCAGGGCGACCGCGCAAAAGTTGCGCTTTCTCCTATCTCAGATTTTGGTTTGTTGGAAATGACCCGCCAGCGCACCCGGTTAAATCTGCTCTACAGTGTCAGCGAGGAGTGTCCGCTCTGTCATGGGTCCGGGCGCATTTCCTCTAAGGAATCGGTGGTTACCAAAATTGAGAGTTGGTTTAGGAGGTTTAAGGTAAAATCGCGGAGCAAGCGCCTCACAATACATCTGCATCCCGATATGGTAGAATATTTAAGAGAATCGACCAACAATCTAATGCGAAGAATTCAGTGGAAAAACTTTCTCAGAATAAAAATTGTGGATGACAATTCAATCCCGATTGATGATTTTAAAGTACATCTATCTAAAACCGGAGACGACATTACCGACCAATATTAGACTTGACAAATCTCCGGGGATTCTCTAAATTTGCAAGCCTTATTGAAAACCAAGATCAGAGAGATTTATGAAGAGTGATATGTATGCCATCGCCGAAATATCCGGTGATCAGGTAGTTCTGGAAACAGGAAAAAAAATAGCAGTGCCTAAACTGGATATCGAAGCGGGTCAAGAATATATAGTCGATTCTGTATTATACCTTAGAGAAGGTGATAATGTTAAAGTTGGTAAGCCGCACGTAAAGGGCGCTAAAATTAATACGATTGTTGTTGAACATAAACGTCTTCCAAAGATTATTGTCTTCAAGAAAAAACGCCGGAAAGGTTATAAGGTAAAAAAGGGTCATCGTCAGCCCTATACACTTTTGGAGGTTACCGGTCTGAAAGCGGAAGCCAAGGCAAAACCCAAAAAGACTGCTCCAAAAGTTCAAGAAAAAAAAGAAGCCGCAGCAAAGCAGGACTAGGAGTTATATAAAATGGCACATAAAAAAGGTGTTGGTAGTTCAAAAAATGGTCGTGACAGCAATTCCAAACGTCTCGGTGTTAAACGCTATGGCGGTGAATTCGTGACGGCAGGTTCAATTATTGTCCGCCAGCGCGGTACCAGAATTCATCCGGGTAATAATGTCGGAATTGGAAATGACCATACTCTTTTTGCTCTAACTGACGGTGTTGTGACATTTGAGCGAAAAAGTCGCGATAAAAAAGCTGTCAGCATTTTAAATTAAATCGATCCCGCAATTTCAAATAATAAAGAGTTGACCCACTGCTCTCTTTGTTGGTTGCGGGGTTGTTTATTTTCCTTCCAAAACAACTTTAATTTTCATATACTTTGTTTTCATGACGGAATTGAATCCAATGAGGAGCTGCTATGAACGAACAAGGACGAGAGCAATTTGAAAGTGAACGTCAGTTTCTAAATGATCTGGTGATGAAATACAGTAGTAAAACAACAAAACGTTTTTTCAATCTGGACACACAGGTTTTCGCGGACGGCGCACTCGACCAGAAAACCAAGGAGATGCAAGGACTGGTCGCTTCTCTTGTTTTACGCTGTGATGATTGCATTAAATATCATTTGATCCGGTGTCATGAGTGCGGAACTTCTGATCAGGAAATTGAAGAGGCAATTGCAGTTGCTTTGATTGTGGGAGGATCGATCACTATTCCCCATATTCGTCGCGCCGTCTCATTTTGGGACAACCTGAACAGCAATAAATAATTACTGTGAATTAAGCCATAAAAGCAGCTTGTTTAGCTCGTTTGTGTTGCGCAGGAAGTACTGCGCCTCTGTTTTGCGCCCTATATTTTCCCTCAATAATACAGAATAACCAGATAGATTTACCTGTTTGAAAGCGGGCTCGTCATTTCGTTCAGCGCCAAAATAACTTATCACAGGCAAAAGACCATGAAGGCGAGGCAACAACTCGAAAATTTTAGCGAAGCACTGACCTTTATTCCACTTATCTTCCGGAATAATGTGAATTTGTGTAGTCTGCTGAACGATTGAGAGATGCGTATCTTGTAAAGCGTGATGCAGAATGAGGGATAGCTGTTGAAACAGTACCGCATCATTTTGGGGTGTGCGAATTCGGAGCTCGACGCTATTGAACATAACATTATCTTTTGCCCACTTTGGGCCAATCTCCATCTGGATTGTTGAGAATGTGTTTTCCAGTTGGTGACGGATAAGCCCTAATTTTGGAAACGTCCATGAAAAATCCGGACCGTCAATTTCAAATCCGGAACTGCCTGCAATAATAATATTTTCCGCGCCGGATATGTTTTGCAGTTCATTAAGCGGATTGCGGCTGATTATTCCCGAGCACAGGCTGGGAACTTTTGAAATTGAGACAATTCTTTCGAGGAGCGTTGATTTTTCCCGCGGTTTTTGGGCAGCAATGTCATCATAATTAAAAAAAAAGCAAAGTAATTGCTTGCGCGCAAGAGATTTTGAAAATCGGGAAATTTCGTTCAAAAACGGATGCAAATTTTAGTCGCTCAATGTGTGTTTGGAAATACTAAAATATTTATCGAGATTTATTTGTATAAATAGTATGAATAAGTCTGTTCATAAAACATCTGCCGGTCGGCATTCCAGCTTTCGATTAAATCGGCGACCGGAGCGCCCTGTACCAGGGCGTTGCGCAATTTATCACTTCCGTACAACCGATCAATTCCTGATTTTAAGTGGAATCTGTCAGGATACAACGCCTTGGTTTTTTCAAGAATAAGCACCATTGCCCGAACCGGCATAAATTGGTCGCGATCGGCGATATTTATATGCACACCACGACATAGCTGGTTTTTGTATTTGGGATTGTAGGCAACATGAGGAATCGTTATAGGGGTATATGTGACCGGTTCAAAAGTGACTCCGGCAAGCCCCATGTTATTGAGTGATTCGGCGTAAGATTTTTCATCGATCCACGGAGCGCCAAATTGTAAAAAGGGCTCTTTGGTTCCGCGCCCTTCTGATAAATTGGTTCCTTCCAGGAGGCAGAAGCCGGGATATACCGTCGCTGTGCCAAGATGTGTCATGTTAGGCGAAGGCGATATCCACGGTGAATCGGTTTCATCGTACCAGAGTTGCCTGTTCCATCCTGCCATTTTAATAACAGTCAAGTCAGCTTTCGCGCTGTCTTTTAGATGCCCGGCTCCATTGGTCCAGCGAGCCAGCTCTCCGATGGTCATGCTATAACGGATTGGAATTTTATGATGACCCACAAAAGATTGAAAGTTCATATCCAGCAAAGGTCCCTCGATCCGGTCACCCCGTATTGGGTTAGGTCTATCGAGCACAACAAACGGAATCCCCTTTTCGGCGGCGCTTTCCATTGCCAGCGACATGGTTGTGATGTAAGTATAGAAACGGGCGCCAACATCCTGGATATCATAAACCAGTACATCTACGTTATCCAGCATTTCGCTGGTTGGTTTGCGGATTTTCCCATATAGACTGTAAATAACGGCTCCGGTTTTTTCGTCTGTATCATCGTGGATTTTTTGCCCGTCGGCGTGCATTCCCCGGAATCCATGCTCTGGGCCGAAAATTGCCGTTACCCGACAAACACCGCTATCATGAAACAGGTCGACAATATGTTTACCGGTTTTATCACAAGCCGTATGATTGCAGATGATCCCGACCCGCTTACCGGCAAATTGGGGAAATTGTTTTTCAACGACAATATCCAATCACGTTTTCACGGTGGCTTTAGGCATTGTTGATTGACACGAGAGGACGCCGCAGAGCAGGACGGCAAAACCAATAAAGAACCTGGGTTTTAATAAATACATTTGAATAATGTGATGATTAGATTGTTTTTTAAAAAAAGCAAAAGCCCGACCGTTTAATCGATCGGGCAATTAAATTATTCCGGGCTAATTGCTTCGGTCGGACAGACGTCAACGCATGCGCCGCAATCGGTACAAAGAGCGGGATCAATAACATAGATATCGCCCTCGCTGATCGCATCTACCTGACATTCGGGTATACATACGCCACAAGCAATGCATTCGTCGCTAATCACATGAGCCATTGTAATTATCTCCTTATAATTGGTTGACAAAAATCGACAGAATTTAATTATAATCTTTAGCATAGACAACAATTCCCGGACAATACTTTTTAAAATTTAAATGGAATTCCGTAGATTACGGGCGATTTTCCCGAAAAACCAATTGGAGAAGGAGCAGGTTAAAAAATGACAGAACAGATTAAAAAAACTTTAAGGGATTCAAAGACGGCGCGGTGGGCAGCATTGGGGATTATTTCTTTTACAATGCTAACCGGCTATTTCCTTGCTGATGTTATGGCGCCGCTAAAACCGTTACTCGAAGAGCAACTTCTATGGACAAGTACCGAATACGGGTTATTTACCAGCGCTTATGGCTGGTTCAATGTTTTTCTGCTGATGTTGATCTTAGGCGGGATAATCCTCGATAAAATGGGGGTTAGGTTTACTGGTTTGGGGGCAGCTACCATCATGGTTGTCGGTACGGCAATTAAATATTGGGCAATCAGCACAACTTTTCCTGAAGGCGCTACCATCCTGGGCATAAAAAGTCAGATAGCCTTTGCAGCTTTTGGTTACGCTATTTTTGGTGTAGGCGTCGAAATTGCAGGGATTACAGTTGCAAAGATTATTGTTAAATGGTTTAAAGGAAAAGAACTAGCCCTTGCTATGGGGCTTGAAATGTCCACCGCGCGAATGGGGACCTTGTTAGCCATGGCTGTTCCCGTGCCAATTGCAAATCATTTCCACGATGTTTCGGCGCCTATCCTGCTATGTTTGATCATGCTGGTTATTGGGCTGATCTCTTTCTTTATTTATACTTTTATGGATAAAAAGCTTGAAGCTTCGAATGCGGGTATTGACGATGAAGATGAAGAAGCGTTCCGTCTTTCCGACATAGGTTTAATCGTTAAAAACAAAGGTTTCTGGTATATCGCGATCCTCTGTGTATTGTTTTATTCAGCTGTTTTTCCATACCTAAAATATGCAGCTGACTTAATGGTAAACAAATACGGAGTTGACCCTGAATTTGCCGGGCTTATTCCGAGCCTGCTCCCATTAGGGACTTTGTTCATGACGCCCTTCTTTGGAAATCTTTACGACCGAAAAGGCAAAGGCGCTACAATTATGATAATCGGTTCAATCATGCTTATTTTTGTTCATGCCGTGTTTGCCATCCCGGGACTTGATAATTATCTGATAGCCATTGTACTCGTAATTATACTTGGAATCGCATTCTCGCTTGTACCTTCTGCCATGTGGCCGTCAGTGCCGAAAATCATACCTGAAAAACAGTTAGGCACAGCTTATGCATTGATTTTCTGGGTACAAAACTGGGGATTGATGGGCGTTCCGTTACTAATCGGTTGGGTACTTGATAAATATTGCATTACCAGCGAAGAATTTATTGATGGCGGAAAAATCGTTCATTACGATTATACATTGCCAATGATCATTTTCACGGGTTTTGGTATACTTGCATTGATCTTCGCCTTCCTGCTTAAAGCGGAAGATAAGAAGAAAGGCTACGGGCTGGAATTGCCGAATATACAACGATAATAATTGAGTACAGGCAAAAGTATGAAGCCCTCTTTATAAGAGGGCTTTTTTGTATTTATTTTATGGCTGACCAACGAAATACAATTGAACAACTTGAGATTGTTTCATGGTTGCTCGCAGAACATTTTCAGGATGAATATATATCTTCAAATCCGATACGTAATTGGGAACAATTTTTCACTTATTTAAAATCCAGAAATTTTTCCGAAAAGTTAGTATTAATTTTTGATGAACTCCCGTATCTGGTCGAATCAAGTCCGGAACTTCCCTCTGTCATACAAAGGCATTGGGATAATTGGCTTAAAAAACGCAGCATTTTTTTATATTATGCGGATCATCAATGAGTTTCATGGAAAAGAAAACATTGAGCTATAAAAGTCCGCTATATGGCAGACGCACCGGTCAAATTGAGCTGCGACCATTTAATTACGCTAATGCAGCCGAAATGCTCGGATTAAAGCCTTCGGAGAAACTTATTCAGTTTCTCGGCGTCTTCGGAAATATTCCCGCTTATCTTGAGATGGCAAATCCCGGAAAATCTATTTGGCAAAACATTATGGAACAAATAATTCCGGTTGACAGGTTTCTTCACAATGAAGTTCGTTTTCTGCTGATGCAGGAATTACGAACACCCCAAAATTATTTCGCTATAATGCGGGCAATCTCACTGGGCAAAATCAAAATTAACGAAATCGTTCAATCAACTCAATTGGACCGGGGTATTGTAGGTAAATATTTAAACAATTTAATCGAATTAAGAATTATTGAAAGACATGTTCCGGCAAATGAAAATCCGCTTAAAAGCCGTAAGGGTATTTATGTAATCAAGGACAACTTTTTTCGTTTTTGGTTTAGATTCATTTATCCTTTTTTAACATATATTGAGGATGATCGCGCCAATATTGTTATGCAAAAAATAAAGGCGGATTTTTCAATATATCAGGGATATATTTTTGAAGAAGTGTATCTGGAATTTTTAAAACAGAATCCGAATATTATTCCATTCGATTATGAACGGATAGGCTCATGGTGGGATAGAAATGAAGAAATTGATATCTTGGCATATAATGAAAATGGCGAAACCCTTGTCGGGGAGTGTAAATTTAGCAATAAAAAGGTCGGCGTTAATATATTGGATAATTTGAAACGGAAGGGCAAACTTATCGAGGGCTGCAATAAGGAAAAATACTATATTCTTTTTTCAAAATGTGGATTTACCAATGACATGAAAACAATTGCCGGAAAAGAAAATGTTATATTAGTGCAGCTTAGTGATATGTGAAAAAACATGGTTTGCTTTTACCTTACCGTTACGGCAGTTCTCCGGTATAACGCCACGATGTTCTTTCAAGTAGAACGACCAAACATTAACCACTCAATTTATTGAGTGGCAAAGAGGAAACCAGCAAGAGTCCGAATTCATTCGGCAGCATTTTCATTGTCAGCCAAATAGAGTCGCGTATCATAATTTTATGACAAATCCTGAAATTGAATGTATTATTAATAGGGAAAGGTAAAATTGGGAGAAATAAAAATGACAAAACTAAAAAAGACTAATCTGAATCTAAAACGCATCATCGGATTTTTGCTTGAAAATATCGACATGATTTCAGAAGATGTTCCTTACTGGTTGCTTGAAATGAATAATGGAATTGCAGACCCGGAGATATTCAATAATGCCGATGAATTGGAGTATGAAGAAATTGTTGACCTTCTTGAAAGCGCCCTGTTTTCGATATTTCTGTTTTCTATTGTTGAGAATGATGTTGGCGAGATTTCGATTGAGACCAGTGGGTTTGAAGAATTGAGACAGGACTACATCGTAAAGGTCAGGCAGCGTCTGGACATTGTTTACAATTTAAATCGAATTTCCACGCCATTCATAAAAGTAAAACCGTTTCTGATATTCTGGATTGGCGATGTTGAGATTAAAATTTCAAAAGTGGAGAAAACCAATGAACAATTACTAATGAGCGAAGTGCAGATGAGTCAGAAAATGTTTGACGTAACGGAGAGAATGGCGAATTGATTATGTATAAAAATTTTGATAGCACTATAAATATGAAAAAATGCAAGGAGTAGTAGTTATGAAATTAACAGACAAAAAAATCATCGAGTTTTTAAGTAAAAGTCCAATTAAGAACTTCGAGTGTATTCGTGATACATTTAAGTATTTAGATGGGCAATGGACCTGGGAAGAATTAGAATATGAATTATTTGATGATGCTCTTGGAGACAACCTAGAAAAAAAAGTAAAAGTTAAAGTTCCAAAAATCAAAGGTATTCCAGCATATGCATTGCTTTCGCTTACCTGGCTTGCAAAATCCAAATCTTTTCATTTAGTCAGAAGAAGAACTAAAAAAGAACCTAACTCGATATTGACGCCAAATGAATTAATTGTTTTTTATGAATTGACCCACGCCGGGAAGGAGATATTGAGCCTGCTTGATGCAATTTGTGTAGAAAAAGAAAAGAGATATTCATAATTTACAACGATTATGAAGGATTCCAATAATGCCACATAGATCAAAATATACAATTGAAGACATGAAAACCCTTGCCAAAGGGCGAGGAGGCAAATGTCTTTCTAAAAAATATATTAATACACATACAAAACTAAAGTGGCAGTGTGAGAAGAATCATGTATGGGAAAATACT